>JASHOO010000378.1 GCA_030041035.1 Bryobacteraceae bacterium
AGCTAGCTGTAGGAGAATCTGCCTGTGAAGTGGTTTGACTATGCCGCGCCCACGACAGTAGGCGAAGCCTTGGCGCTGTTGACGAAGCATCCCCATGCGCGCCTGCTCGCCGGAGGCACGGATTTGCTGGTGCAACTGCGCGCCGGCCGCAAACAAACCGATCTCGTCATCGACATCAAGCGCATACCTGAGCTGAACGCGCTCCATTACGATCCGAAATCCGGTCTTACTCTGGGCGCTGCTGTTCCCTGTTACCGAATCTATGGAGATGCCGCGGTCACCCGGCACTATCCCGCGCTGGCTGAGGTCGCTTCCCTCATTGGTGGCACGCAGATACAAGGCCGTGCTTCGATCGGCGGCAACCTCTGCAACGCCGCGCCGAGCGCCGATTCAGTGCCGCTGCTGATCGCTTTCGGTGCCACTTGCCGCATCTCCGGAACCAAAGGCACGCGCGAAATTCCCGTGGAAGATTTTTGCACGGCTCCGGGTCGCAACGTACTCCAGGCGGGCGAGTTGCTCGTCTCGTTGCATATTCCCGTGCCCAAACCCAACTCCGGTGCGCGCTACCTGCGCTTCATTCCTCGCAATGAAATGGACATCGCAGTGGCGGGGGCGGGTGTGGAGGTTGTTCTGGAAAATGGGACCTTCCGCTCGGCGCGCATCGCCCTGGCGGCTGTTGCGCCGACCCCGCTGTTTGTTCGCGAGGCCGCGGAAGCGTTGGCGGGCAAGCCAGTGAATGACGCCACTATCGGCGCTGCGGCTGCCGTGGCGCGTGGCGCCGCCAGACCGATCACGGATATGCGCGGTACGGCCGATTATCGCCGCCATTTGTGCGCTGTGCTCACGCGGAGGGCGCTGGAAACCGCAATTCAGAGAGCAAGGGAAGGGAAATAGGATGCCCGCCAAAGTTCGCGTCCAAACCACGATCAATGGAGAGCAGGTCGAGTTTCTCTGCGAGCCGCGCCAGAGCCTGCTCGAATGCCTGCGCGACATACTCGGCCTGACGGGCACTAAGGAAGGCTGCAACGACGGGAATTGCGGCGCCTGCACCGTAATGCTCGACGACCGCGTGGTGACCTCGTGCCTGGTGCTTGGTGTAGAGGCTGATGGCGCCCAAATCACGACTATCGAGGGCATCGCTAAGGGCAGCGAACTTCATCCGCTCCAGCGCGCGTTCCTGGAAAACGCGGCGCTGCAATGCGGCATCTGCACACCGGGCTTTATTGTGGCCGCCAAGGCGCTGCTCGATCACGAACCCAATCCGACCGAAGATCAGATCCGCCTTTGGCTGGCCAACAATCTCTGCCGCTGCACCGGTTACGACAAGATTATCCATGCAGTTCAGCAGGCCGCCGCATACTTGCGGGAGGTGAGAGCATGAGTACCCAGCACTACACCGTCGTCGGAACACGCCCCATTCGCCACGATGGCGTCGACAAAGTTACCGGCCGCGCCCAATATGGAGCCGATTTCCAGATGGCCGGGCTGCTTTTCGGCTACGTTTTACGCAGCCCTCACGCGCACGCGCGCATCCAACGCATCAATACCAGTCAGGCCGAGAAATTTCCGGGCGTGAAGGCGGTGGTCACCGCCGCGGATTTTCCGCCAACGCCCGAACGTCTCGTGGATCTCGGCGAAGGCGACACTCCCCTCAGCTATGCGCGCGGCAACGTGCTGGCCGGCCGCAAGGCGCTTTACAAGGGCCATGCCGTCGCGGCCGTCGCCGCGACGAGCGTGCACATCGCCGAAGAAGCCGCAGGCCTGATCGAAGTCGATTATGAGGTGCTGCCCGCCGTGCTCACCGCGCCCGAAGGCATGCAGGGTGGCGCTTCGATCCTCCATGAAGATCTCAAGACCAAAGAATTTGGCGAGCAAACCGGGCGCGTCAGCAACGTTGCCGAGCATTTCCGCCACACCATGGGCGACGTTGCCGCCGGTTTCGCCGAAGCCGACGTCGTTATCGAGCGCGAGTTCAACACCGCAACCGTTCACCAGGGCTACATCGAGCCGCATAACGCTACCGCTCTCTGGAACAGCGACGGCCGCATCCTTGTCTGGTGCAGCACGCAGGGCGCTTTCGTGGTGCGCGACGTCACGGCGTGCCTGCTGGACGTGCCGGTTTCGCACTTGAAAGTCACGCCCATGGAGATCGGCGGCGGTTTCGGCGGCAAAATCCCGGTCTACATCGAACCCGTCGCTGCCCTGCTTTCGAAGAAGACCGGCAAGCCGGTAAAGATCGTGATGTCGCGCAAAGACGTCTTCGAAGGAACCGGCCCGACGCCGGGCTCACAGATCCAAGTGAAGATCGGCGCGCGCAAGGACGGCCGTATCACCGCCGCGCAAGCCTATCTCGCCTACGAAGCCGGCGCGTACCCAGGGGCGATGGTCGGCCCCGGTGCCATGTGCGTTTTCGCCGCCTATGATATTCCGAACGTGGTAATCGACGGCTTCGACGTCGTGGTCAACAAGCCCAGCACCGCTGCCTACCGCGCTCCGGGCGCTACCAACGCCGCTTTCGCCACCGAGACCGTGCTCGATGAAATTGCGGAAAAGCTGGGCATCGACCCGCTCGATCTCCGCCTGAAGAACGCCGCCAAGGAGGGCACGCGCCGCGCCGATGGTCCCAAATACCGTCGCATAGGCTGCGTCGAAGTCCTCGAAGCCATGAAGAATCACCCCCACTACAAAGCGCCGCTCGACGGGCCGAATCGAGGCCGCGGCGTGGCTATAGGGTTCTGGTTCAACATCGGCTTGCCTTCAAGTTGCACCGTCAGCGTGAACGCCGACGGCACCGTGAACCTGGTCGAAGGTTCAACGGACATCGGCGGCACGCGCACCTCCATCGCCATGCAGGCCGCCGAGGTGCTGGGCATTTCCGCCGAAGACGTGCGCCCAACTGTGGTCGACACCGATTCCATCGGCTTCACCGCGGTCACCGGCGGCAGCCGCACTACATTCGCCACCGGCTGGGCCGCTTACGAAGCCGCGCAGGACGTCGTCCGCCAGTTGAAAGAGCGTGCGGCCAAGCTGTGGCAAGCCGACGCCGCGTCGGTCACCTTCGAGTGCGGCGTCTTCCGCTCGGGTGACCAATCCATAAGCTTTCGCGAGCTCGCGGCGCAGATCGACCAGACCGGCGGCCCGGTCGTCGGCCGCGGTGCCGTGAACCCGAGGGGCGCCGGAGGTTCGTTCTCCGGAAATATTGTCGATGTGGAGGTTGACCCCGAAACCGGCAAGGTCACCATTCTGCGCTTCACCGCCGTTCAGGACGTCGGCAAGGCCATCCATCCGAGCTACGTCGAAGGCCAGATGCAGGGCGGCAGCGCCCAGGGCATCGGCTGGGCGCTCAACGAGGAGTATTACATGAGTCGTGACGGCGCCATGATGAATTCTAGCCTGCTCGATTACCGCATGCCCACGGCGCTTGATTTGCCGATGATCGACGCCGTAATCGTCGAGGTACCCAATCCCGGCCATCCGTTCGGCGTGCGTGGCGTCGGCGAAGCCAACATCGTTCCGCCGCCCGCCGCCATCGCCAACGCCATTTATCGCGCCGCTGGCGTGCGCATGCGCCGCCTGCCCATGAATCCGCCGGCGATCATGGAAGCCATCTGGAATCAAAGAGACTGATTGGCCATTGTCTTTATCCCAACTTTGTTGCAGTCCCTGACCGGCGGTCGCGCTTCGGTTGAGGCCGGGGGCGCGACCGTGCGGGAGGTCATCGAAAACCTGGAGCGATCATGGCCCGGAATTCGCGATCGTCTGCTCGAACAAGATCGCCTGCGCCCCAACATCTCCATCGCCGTCGATGGTGAAGTCACGCCCATGGGCCTGCTGGAGGCCGTCGGTGCCAACAGTGAAGTCCACTTCGTCGCAGCCATCAAGGGTGGCTTGGCCGCGCTTCTTCCATGGAACTCCAGGCCGTGAATTTCGTATCCTAATTTCGAAAGGCGGTGCGCGTGGGCAATCGACTGCTTCCGTGCCTGGTTTTGGCAGCTATGATGGCATCCATGGGTTTTGCCGACGAGTGGAAGAAGAGCTTCCCGGTTTCCGGGAAGGCTGATCTCGAGGTGAATGTCAGCGATGGCGGCATCACCATCCACTCCTGGGAGCGTAACGAGATCGGTGCCCGCGTCGTCACCGAGGGCTGGCAGATTCGTCCCTCTGAAGTCCGCGTGACTGACCATGAAGACGGCGGCCGCGTGCAAATCGAAGTCCGTACGCCGCACGAATTCGTCAGTTTTAGCCGGCACTCCGTGCGTGTCGAGTTGATGGTCCCCCACGAACTGCGCGCCGAGCTCCACACCGGCGACGGCGGGATCTCTGCCCAGGACCTAAAAGGCGATTTCCACTTCACCACCGGCGACGGCAGCATCGAAGCAGATGCCTTGGACGGGACTCTCGACGCCAAGACCGGCGACGGCCAGATCCGCGCGAGCGGGCGCTGGGATCAGCTCGATCTACGAACCGATGATGGCGCCGTGGAAGCTACCGCCCGCGATGGCTCCAGAATGACTGCCGGCTGGCGCATCAGCACCGGCGACGGCCACATCATACTGCGCCTGCCCGATCACTTCGCCGCCGATCTCGACGCTCACACCGGCGACGGCAAGGTTACCGTCGACTTCCCTGTTACGGTCATGGGTTCCGTAAGCGGTTCCGAAATCCGCGGCAAGATGAACGGTGGCGGCGGGACTCTCCAGGTCCGCACCGGCGACGGCTCCATCCATTTGCAGCGGCTCTAGAACACGCGCCGCTTCAAGCTCTCAATGCTGAATTTCGCGGTGTCGGCGACGGCCATCACCGCCATCACGCCCGCCTGAACCGGATCGGTAACCACCAGATCCGAGGCTGCCGGCACACTCCCCGCCATATTTAAACTGATCACCAGCAACCCTGTCTGGCGCACCTCGCGCACGGCTTGCTCGATATCGCCGCCCATGAGCGACCCGGCCAGCACCAGCGCTTTGGCGCGGGGCAGCCGCGCGACTGCACGCACGGCATCGGCCAGCGGCTGTTCGCCCACCAGCGGAATCGTGTCCACCGATATGTGCTCGCCCC
>JASHOO010000379.1 GCA_030041035.1 Bryobacteraceae bacterium
AGCGTTCGTTCGCCGCGGATAGCGCGCAACAGGAAGAGAAAGACCAGCGGAATCCAGATGGCGCCGTTCAGCATTTGCGGCCAACCCACTGAGCCGACAACGCCGCTCAGCGCAAAAGCCGCACCAGCCAGGATCGAAGCCGCCCGGCTGCGCCCCAGGTACCGGCACAGCCAGTAGCAAAACAGCGCGGCGAGAAAGTGAGTCAGAATGAAGTCCAGATTCAGCCACAGCGGATTGATGCGGCCGTTCTTCAGCGGCAGCAGGAAAAGCACCCAGTTCAGCGGATACGCCGCGCCGGGCTGCATCTGTCCGATCAGCGGCTGGCCCGCCCAAACATGCGGATCCCACAAAGGAAATTCGCCGCGGTGCCACGAAACGGCCTGAAACTGATACCAGGGGAGCACCTGGTAGGCCATGTCGGGCTGGTCCATCCAAGTATATTGCTTCGTCAGCAGCTTCCAGAAGCCGGCGGTGACAATCACGAAGAGAATGGCCGGACCGGTAAACGCGGATAGCCGCCGCATGGACATGATCATGATAATCTCTGGCGGACCCGGAATCCCTGCGCCCGGGATTTTCATCGATAGGGCTGAGGACAAAACATGAAAGCCAGACTGCAATTCTTCAAAGCTGCACCGGGCGTTTTGGATACGATGCTGAAGTTACACCAATACCTCGGCCAGACCGGCCTCGAGGAGAATCTGCTTAATCTCATCTCTCTGCGCGCCTCGCAAATCAACGGCTGCGCCTATTGTCTGGATATGCACTGGAAGGACCTACGGGCCGCGGGCGAGAGCGAGCAGAAGCTATCGATGCTCGAAGCGTGGCGGGAAGCTCCCGGCTTTACCGATCGCGAACGGGCTGCGCTCGCCTGGACCGAGGCCGTGACGCTGATCACACAAGGCCACGTTCCCGACGAAGTTTATGAGGTGGCGCGCCGCGAGTTCAACGAAACCGATCTCGCCAACCTGACGCTCGCCGTGGTCGCCATCAACGGCTGGAACCGCCTCAATGTGGCTTTCCGCACCGAAGCCGGAAACTACCAACCGGCTCCGAAAAAGCAAACCGCTTCCCGCTGACGGGATAGGAGATAGAAGGCTCCAAAGTTGCACTTTGGTTTGTTATTTAAATTGAATGTACATTCATGCTGTTTATATCAGGATTGGCTTATCCAAATCACATGGCTGAGATTTCCGCGCATCCCGTTAGCGACGGGCAGGCGTGCAGTGTGAAGTGAATGGCTGGACTGGGCGTGCGCGATAGGCCGACGCTACGCTCGCTGTTTTTGCCGCAACAAACCAAGCAACGCCACTGCACTTCCCACCAAAGCGATGCTTCCTGGCTCCGGAATTGTGCCAACGGGTGCAAGCGTTGTTTCCGACGAGAAGTTCGTTGGTGTCGTGCTCCCATCGAGATTGACATCGATAGTGACGGCAAACCCCTCTGCGAGGTTGCTCGTCAAAGCCGGTAATGTCCCCGCAGCGTCGGAGAACATGCTGAACGCAAACGTGCTCCCTGACGTAGCGGTCCCATTCGGCGCACTCAAAGCTGGCCCGTAGAGGCTCACGTCAAACGACAGCGCATTGCCATAAGTGAACCCATCGAAGTAGTCGTTGAAGCCCGTTCCGTTGTCGAACGTCAGAGTTCCTGGAAGCGTGCCGGTGACATCCCCCGTAGCGCAGAACCCCTGAATGTTGGCAGCACAGTTTTGGAACGATCCACCTGTAAAGTTCAGTATCTGCAAATCCGCCGGTTGCGTGACCAAAGGGCCGGGATTGAAGTTGAAGTCGAGCGAACCGGTCGTGCCGTTGAGTGAACTTGTGTCCACCGTCACGTCGTAAGTGATCGGGCTGGCCAAAGCAAATGAAGCAGCCGAGAAGATCAAGCTGGAGAAAAGCAGTGAAGGTGTGCGCATGTCAAAAGCTCCCTTGGTAAACGACCGGTGTGAAATTGATCGTTGCGTTCGTTGAATTAGTGAACTGCACGGCCACAGAAGCCGTTGCGCCCGGCGCCAAGCTGCTGGCCCCGGGAACCGTTAGGTACGAGCTTCCGTTGAACGTCCCAGTCGCATTCGCGAGCAGCACGCCGCTGGTCAACGATGTGAAAACGATCTGGAAGGGTCCGCTCAATGTGCTCGTACTGATGTTCGTGATCGTCACAGTGCCGTCGAAAGTTTTGCTCACCCGGCTGTACGCCAAACCGGAAGCCGTTGTGGCTACTTGACTCGGCGGTATAGGGGTAGCAGGGGTGGCCGCCGATACCAGGAATTGCGATGGAGTGAGCGCGGTACTCGACAGCCGAATTTCGTCCAATAATCCGGCATATTGACAGCAACTGCTAGGCTGCATAACGGGACGACCGTTGATCGTCCACCCCGTGCTCGTCGGCAGGTTTGGTGCACTATCAACGACTTGGCTTGTAAGCGTTGTTACGCTACCTGTCACCGAACTGTTTACGTAGATAGAATAGGCGTCGCCCTGCTTAACATAAGCGACATAACTCCACTCGTTTCTGGGAAGCGAAACGTTGCTGCAACCCAGTACATGACGCGTCTCGTTGATCTCACGGTAGTCGATGCATGCACTATACGGGGGTCCGTCAGTAACAACATTGGGATTGACGTATATGTTAAACCGATTCGCGTCTCCACTGTCGACAGTGTTTGTTGTCCACAGAAAGTCTCCTTCGGTATTGACATTGGGATTCAACCAAAGCTCCAGGGTCGCGTTGGTCAGCGTCTGAAAAGGAAATTCATAGTCGAAGCTTGCCGCGTCGCCAAAGCCGAAACTCATGCTGAAGCTATCAACTTGCCCTGTCTGCGGAATCTGCATGACCGGAACATTCGGACTGTAAATCGGTCCCCCGAAGAGGATCGTGCCATCGAGATTATTTCCGGACGAATCGGTGATGCTAGTAGCCACGGCCCCGGCGGGGCCGGTCTCGAAACGATAATACGCGATCGTGTCACCATCCGTTTGCGCGGCGCGGCCGATATTTACTAGTGGTTGCGTCGGTGCGAGGGCCACTATGACCAGAGCGACTACGGCTGGCAACGACACGCCTATTGTGCGCATTGGGTGTTCCCTCCTCATAATTTGTGCTTGCTTACCGATTGGATCATAGCACCACCAGGTGCGATTTGTGCCCCTTAAATGGTCGATGCTCGCTAACGCGAAGCTCCCCCCGGCGATGGGCGGCGGTCTTTTCCGCCGCAGCAATTAAGCCCTATATTTTTCAAGGGCTTAACTTTTCCTCACGATGAGGTAACACCTGATTGGCATGACGAGGCCGAAAGCCGATCGGCGACCGGCCGATGGCGGCAATCCTGGACCGGCTGGTGCACAACGCTCATCGGATCGAGATGCGGGGTGATTCGATGCGCAAGAAACACGGTACGCCACCGGCAAGCTGAGGCTCGCCGAGGCCTCTGCGTGCTGAGGCCGGGAACGGACGCGCCGTCCTTTCCCCCGCGCCCCTTTCCTGGCGTCCGGCCGCCTGCCTTCGCTACGCTCCGGATGGTTTCTGTTGACGAAGATTAGAGCCCTCTACTACCTTTCCCCGCTTCCCGCTGACGCAGCTGCGTCGAGGTTGTATACTACTTCGTCAATGCGGGCCGGCGCGCGGGGCCGCGATCGCACGGCGGGCGAAGGAAGGACAACATGAGCGAACCCGATAGCGATTCAGATTTCTCGTCCGGAGAGCAGAACGACGAACTATTGGCGGAGCTCGACGCACTGCTCGAGCGCGGAGCAGCCTCCGGAGCGTTGACCCCGGAGCAGCGTCAAACGCTTCGACAGTACGTCCTGGAGCATGAGGGCGAAATCGAATGGCTCCGCGAACAGTGCCGCAAGATCGAGGACGGCTCGCTCTCCGCCGAGGACGCCCAGAAATGGTTCGATGCCTTCGTCTCCATGGAGGGCGAGAGCTCGGCGTAGAGAGCGTTCCTGCTTCCAGGCACGTTCCTTGTCTCCTCTCCCAGCCCCGAAAATTCCTTGTATACTACTTCCTCAATGCCTGAAGATCGTTCAACTTCAACGATGAAGCGTCGCTCGTTTCTGGCCGCCGGCGCACTCGGCGCCTTCGCGAGCCGCGCCCTCGGTGCCGACCGTGACTGGAGCGGCAAGAATCCCATCCGCTACCCCGATCCCGACATCATTTCACTCGATAAGCGCTTCGACAAAATCAAAATCGGCAACGCTGCCATCGAACGCCTTTACACCGGCACGCGGTGGTCGGAAGGCCCTGCCTGGAATGGCGGCGGCCGATATCTGGTGTGGAGCGACATCCCCAACGACCGGCAACTGCGCTGGCTCGAAGAGGATGGCCACGTCAGCGTCATGCGCAGCCCGTCCAATTACAGCAACGGCAACACCTTCGATTACGAAATGCGCCAGCTTTCCTGCGAGCATGGCACCCGGCGCGTGGTGCGCTACGAGCACTCGGGTGCGGTCACCGTGATCGCGGACAAGTGGAACGGGAAGATTCTGAATGGCCCCAACGATATCGTGGTGCATCCCGATGGCGGCATCTGGTTCACCGACCCCGGCTACGGCACGATCGTCGATTATGAGGGCCATAAAGGCGAACTGCTGCTGAAAGAAGCTGTCTACCGCGTCGACAAAAGCGGCCAGATGACCATGGTCAGTGACGAGCTGTACAAGCCCAACGGCATATGCTTCTCACCGGATTACAAGAAGGCGTATGTCTGCGACACCAGCGCCACGCACTATCCGCAGGCGCCGCGCATCATCCAGCTCTACGACGTGGTGGATGGCAAAACGCTGCGCAACGGCCGGCGCTATATCTCGATGGAATGGCCCGGCAAGGGCGCCGGCCTCGCCGACGGCATTCGCGCCGATACCGACGGCAATATTTGGGTCGGCTCCGGCTGGGTCGGCGCCGGTTACGACGGCGTGCAGGTGTTTACGCCCGAAGGCGAGCGCATCGGCCAGATCGTGCTGCCGGAAATCTGCGCCAATGTCTGCTTCGGCGGTCCCAAGCGCAACCGGCTGTTCATGGCGGCCGGGCAGTCGCTATACGCGGTTTACGTCGAAGCGCACGGCGCCCACATCTGCTGAGTAAACTACTAACCCGTCAAAGTCCTGACAGTTGACCGCTTATACCGTCAGAATGCTGACAGGAGATAACCCTCCGCTTTCCCCGCAGCTTTACGGGCCGGACCCGTAGCGGCTGCGCTCGGGTCAAGTGGTGACTGCTCCAGGCGGCAAAATTTGGTCGGATCGGCTTGGCTGGCGGCGAAGATTCAATTGGACTTAGCCCACTGCCGCCGCGGCCTCCCATTTGCACTTTGCCCAGGGCCGAAGTGCAGCGCGAGAGCTGCGCTTCGAGGAGAGACATCACCGTGTCCACATCCCAGGTGTATTTGAACGCGCTTCCCGAAGCTAAACCAACTACCATGGAGGACGTCGCTCCAGCCCGGCGTCTCGACGTGTGGATGCTGGCCGGCGTTGCCATTGCCGCGATTGCCACCCTGGTTGGCATCGCCGCAACGGGCGTGAAGCTAACATATTTCTTTCAGCCGACGGGCGTTCTGATCGTCGTGGGTGGGACGCTCGGCGTCATGATCATCACCACACCCCGCGCTGCCCTGGGACATTCGGCGAGGCGCGTCGCGGAACTCTTCTTGACTGCTTCGGTCCAGCGGGAGAGCCTGATCGAGGAGATCGTTTCCCACACGAGGGTGGTTCGCAGCAAAGGCCTGTACGCGCTCGAACCACTGGCGGCTCGCGCCAGCAACCCGTTTCTCTCTGAGTCCCTGTTGATGGCCATGGACGTGAGGGAACGTAGCGAACTCCAATCCGCGCTCGAGAACAAGCTCCGCCTGAAGGAAAGACAGGGCGAGGCGGACGCCAAGATCCTGGAGGTCGCCGGCGGGTTTGCTCCTACCATTGGTGTGCTCGGCACGGTGGTCGGGCTGATTCACGTGTTGCGCGAGTTCTCCACGCCGTCTGCGGTGGCCTATGGAGTAGGCACAGCCTTTGTTTCCACCATTTACGGGCTAGCGCTGGCCAACCTGGTTCTGCTGCCGGCGGCGCACCGCATTCGCGCCAGAGTGGCTGAGGCTTTCGAGACTCAGGAACTGATCATGGAAGGTGTGCTGTGCCTCTTCGATAAGATCCACCCGTCGCTGGTGCGCCAGCGGCTGCGTTGCTTCCTGCGGGAATCCTCGGAGGGGGAAACCACCGCCATGGCCGGCACCTCGGCGGGCCACTAGAATGAGCCATCTGAAACCGAAGTATCTGCAAGAAGGCTCGGCTCGTGACCGGTGGATGGTCAGTTATATGGATGTGCTCACTATCCTGCTGATTTTTTTCGTGGCCATGGCTGCGCAGAGCCTGGAACGGCCGAAAACCAAACCCGTTGTGAGGCCGCTCATCCCGGCCGCTCTACCGCCCGCTCAGCCAAAAATTCTGGAACCGTCGCCCCCCGCCGTGCCGCCAGCGCGGCAGGCTTTGGTCGATGCGCAAAAGAACCTGGAGCGGGATGGCCTCGAGTTGCGCATGGAACCACGCGGCCTGGTGATTAGCATTCCGCAGGCGGTCCTGTTCCCCTCCGGTGCGGACGAGGTCAGCCGCCAGGCGCAGCCGATTGTGGAGCACATTGCCGTTGTCCTTCGCGGCATCCCAAACCAGGTGAGCCTGGTGGGATACGCCGATTCAGTACCCATCCACAACCGGCATTTCAAAGACAACTGGGACCTTTCGACGGCGCGGAGCTTAAACCTTTTGGCTCTATTGAGTCACCGTTATGGAATAGAGGAATCCAGGCTTTCGGTGGCCAGTTTCGGTTCCTATCGCCCGGCTGGACCCAACGATACCGCTGCCGGCCGCGCCCGGAACCGCCGGGTGGAAATCGTGATTCTCGACGAGGCGGCCCGACTATAGCCGCTGCGAGTTGGAATTAGGATGTTTTGAGCAGTAACCAAACGAGCGGGCGGCAACGCCGTCAAAATAGTTGGGTTTCTGCAGTAGATTCATCGTAGTTTAATCCTTCAACAAAGAAAATGAATTTTGATGAAATTTCACTACTTGCTGCTGCTTGCCTTAGCAATTTCTTCGCCACTTCTTGCGCAGACTTCACTCCTTCGGGGCATAGCCACCGATGAAAGCGGCGCCGTTGTCCCCGGGGCAAAAGTCACCGTGAGCGGGCCATCCGGCGTCACCAAAACCACGACCACTGCGGCTGACGGATCGTATTCCTTCGTAGGCCTGCCGCCTGGAAGCTACGCGGTCCAGGCCTCGGCGCCGGACCTGAGTATGGCGCAGCCGGCAAAAATCACGCTCAGTTCGGGAACCGTTACTCTCAACCTGCAAATGAGAGTTGCCTCGACGGTGCAGCAGGTGACGATCCAGGAGAACGCCGCGCCGCAGGTAACCACCGAACCCTCCAATAATGCCAGCGCGCTGGTGTTGACCGGCGACGACCTCGACTCGCTACCCGACGACCCCGACGACTTGCAGGAAGATCTGCAGGCGCTGGCCGGCCCTTCAGCAGGACCGAAC
>JASHOO010000380.1 GCA_030041035.1 Bryobacteraceae bacterium
ATAAAGAAAATCGGGTAGCCATGTGTATAGCAGCCAGAGAGTGAGATTGAACACGCTCGATACCAGACAAAGCACCAGGTAAGTTGGAATTTTCGCCAGTGCCGTAACTGCCAGGGTCGATCCGGATTTCTTCGTCTCCACCCGGGCCTCTTCACCCATGCTGCTCAGGAAACGAAAATAAGGGAAGCAATAGAGGATTCCCGCCAAACCCAGCGAATAGAATGTCAGACGCCACTGGAATTCCTGCGCGACAAAACCGCCATACCATCCACCTACCACAATCCCTGCCAATTGCCCGGTGCCATAAAGTGCGAACGCCCGCGACCGGTTTTCGGGACGGTGAGCGTTGGCCAACAGCGCCACGGCGGCCGGCACGAACAGTGACTCCGTAACGCCAGTCAACGCCCGGCACGTCAGCACCATCCCCACCGAATGAGACAGGCCCGTCAACGCAGTAACTCCGCTCCAAAGCAGGAGACTGAGCGCTACCAACCGCCGCTTGGAAAACCGGTCGCCGATCTGGCCGGCGATGGGCGAGCACAGACCGTAAACCCATAAAAATGCCGAGCCGGTTAGCCCGAGCTGAGCATCGGAAAAGTGCAACTCAGATTTCAATATGGGAAAAATTGAAAAAATGACTTGGCGATCGCTGTAATTCAGGCAGTAAGCGATCCAGGTGAAGCCGACTAATAGCCACGCTCTTCTCTCGAGAGCAGCCTCTTTGTCTTCGACCCTCGCGAAAGAGCCGCTCATTGCTTGACGGGACCTTGCATTCGAGTCACATCATCATACAACTACGTGTAGTCAAGTTCGAATCTCCGCCCCGCCATGAGTCCCCCGTCCACCACGAAGCTCGCGCCCGTGACAAATGACGACTCGTCGGAAGCAAGAAAAAGAGCGCATTCGGCAACGTCCCGCGGCGCCCCCAGTTTTTCCATCGGGTACATCTTCGTTACGCGCTCCTCGAGCCCGGGCCTCTCGCGGTAAATCGCGATGCTGTTTTCCGTCATAATCGTTCCTGGACAAATGGAATTGACCCGAATACCCTTGGGTGCGAACTCCACCGCAAGAAACCGTGTCAACGCCTGTACGCCGCCCTTTGACGCTGTATACGCAGTCAAACTTAACCCCATCAGCGCATTTACCGACGAGAGATTTACAATCGAGCCTCCGCCGGACTGGATCATTCGTGCGATGGCGAACTTACAACAAAGGTAAGTACCCTTCAGATTCACCGCCATTATCCTGTCCCAAATTTCATCGGGCACGGATAGTATGTTGCCGTCCCCGCGGTAAACAGCCGCATTATTAACCAGCACATTCAATCGTCCGTATGTTCTCGCCGTGGCTTCGGCCAGCCGTTCCACATCCGCTGCTTGCGAAACATCGGCCCCGACGAAGATCGCATCCCCGCCCTCGGCTTGGATCGCGGCTACGACCTGCTGCCCACCCGGTTCGTCAACATCCGACACCACCACCCCAGCGCCTTCTTTCGCAAACAGGACGGCAGTGGCTTTGCCGATCCCCGTCGCTGAACCCGTGACAATTGCCGATTTGCCTTTCAGCCTGGAACCCATGAGTGAATCTGCAGATTATATGATTAGCGGCTCGAGGTGAAGCTTTCTTCCAGCAGGCTGGACAAAGTCAGAACAACTTCTTGACCCGCATCGGATTCCGGAGGTACATGAAACTATGGCAGATCGACCCGTTTCTCGATGGGCGCCTTTTCTGGCGCTTTTCCTGGCAACTGCGGTATCCGCACCCTCACAAAATCGCACAGTACCGCTCCTGTTGAACCTGAAGGACACAGCGGGTCCCATGGAGATGGATCGCTTCGCCCTGGGCCAGGGCGGACTGTCCGAGGAGCCCATGTGGGCGGATCGCGCCGCAGAGATTCAGGACCTCCACCCGCGACTCATCCGGCTCTTCGTCCAGGAATATTTCGACCTGCTGCCCGACCACGGCCGATACCACTGGGACAAGCTCGACGAATCCATTGACTTGATTCGCAAGACCGGTGCCACGCCGCTCATTAATATCGATTTCAAACCTAAGGTACTCTATCCCACCGTTGACCAGAAGATCGTGGACCCAACTAGCTACGATGAGTGGGATCAGCTTATCTACGAAATGGTACGCCACTACAAAGAGCGAGGTGCCGGCGGTCTCTACTGGGAAGTTTCGAACGAGCCCGATATCGGGGAAAATGGCGGCTGTCCTTATCTGTTCACACCGGAAAATTACACGCGCTACTACCAGAACACCGTCGCCGCAGTCATGCGGGCCGACCCTCAAGCACGCGTAGGCGGGCCGGCTCTAGCCAATTCCGGCTCAGCCATCCTACCGGCATTATTGTCTTTCTGCGATGCCGGCAAAGCGCCGTTGCATTTCGTCTCCTGGCATATCTACAACAGCGACCCTGTCCGCATCCGCGGCACCATCGATCGCACTAAAGCTCTGATCGCCAAATACCCCTCACTTCACCCCGAGACGATTTTGAACGAATGGAACATGGCGCTGCGCGATCCACCGGCCGATCCGCAGTTTCAGCCGTGCTTCATCACTGAAGTCGCCTACCAGATGAAGGCCGGGGGGCTCGATTACTCCTGCTACTACCACATCAAGGACTACCACGTCGATCGCGAGCGTTTTGCGCAATTCATGTCTCCGGTAGGCGCCGGTCTCATGGCGCGCTGGTGGAACCGCAGTTCACAGTGGGACGGTCTCTTCGACTTTCAAAACCGCGTGCGGCCCTCGTACTTCGCTTTCAAATTGCTCGCGCGGCTCACCGGCGATCGCCTGAAATTGGATTCCAATGACTCGGCGGTGCACGGGTTTGCCACTTGGGATCCCAAGCTCCTCACCTACAACGTGCTTCTTTGGAACTATTCGGCCACGCCCGCGCACCTGGATCTAGCCATCGAAGACGCTCCGTCGGACCTAACCCTGCGGCAGCTTTTTCTGGATGCTGCGGCTCCGAGCGACGATGAGAATGTGCGCTTGCGGCCGGTGCCCGCGCGCCATCTGAAGCAGACCGGCGAGCACATTAAAGTCGATCTCGGCAGCTATGGGATCAGCTTTCTGGCTCTGGAGAAAAACCGCTAACCAACGTCTCAGTTCTGTCGATGCTTCAATTCCCGCAGGTATTCGCCCAATGGCGCGTACAGTTGCGGCCGGTCGTAGAGGTATTTTCCGGGAAACGGATCCGTCAGCGGATACGGACCGCTTGCCGGCGGCCGCTTCAGAGGCCAGTTCGCATCCGTTACGACAAAATCGCCGATCCGGTAACCATACATATCGAGATGACGGATGCCGAGTTTCAGAGCAGCTTCACAGATTTCGCGAATCTGTTCGAACGTGGGGTACTTTGCGGGTCCCGGCTTGCGTAATTCCAGAATGTTGCCCACCCAGAAGGTGTAAATGATCTTCTTGTCGGGCCCGACCGCCGCGCGTGTCTTCTCAATGACGTCCCGGGTTTGTTCCAGTGCTCGTGCGCTTGAGTCCGGTTTGTCGTCCCAACGCGCCTCCGTGTAGGCTCCCACGGCATCGAAAGCTCGCGCCGTTCTGCCGAAATCCACGCCCGTCGCGTCGCGCACCTGTTGAGAAAGCACGTGTTGTTCATCTTCGAGGTAGACCTCGTGCGAAGTCTTGGCATCTACTTCGCGGATGAAGCGATTCGTCTCACGTGCCCAGTCCTCCCACCAGCCGGCTCGCGCTTGCGTCCATGCCGCCCACTCTGGATCGGATGGTTGCTTGGGTGGCGTCTTGCCGAACCTACGCCCATCGTCCTCGCTGTAGGAAATGAATCTCTCCGCTGGCGTGCCGCCGGGACCGGCGATACTTCCGATCGGCCCGATGCCAAAGGAATCATCGAAAATGTAACCAGCGAACGCCGGGTCTTGCCCATAAAAACGGGCGACCGTTTGCAGATACTGCTTCCACTCCGTCTCGCGCCATTTTGGGTTGAACGTGTCGAACGTAAACCGCAGTTGTCCTGCCGCATCTACCTGCTGAAATTCGGGACTGCGCGCAAGCGAGTTGTGCACCGGATGCCAGACGATGAAATAAGCGCCCAGCCCGGCGCGCCGGCAGAGTTGGAGCGCATATTTTGTGTCCTCTACTCGGAGTGTCCACGCCGCCGCATCCAGGCCCCAGCAGAGATCCACATGCGTGAAACCGAGTTCAGCCATTTTTCGAAAGTCTCGCTCCCATTCGTCGCGCGGGGCCGAGTTGAGCCAGTACCAGGCACTAAGCCGTAACGGTCGATCCTGTGCGCAGATCAGAGTTTGCGCGATCAGCA
>JASHOO010000381.1 GCA_030041035.1 Bryobacteraceae bacterium
TTATCATCCGTACTTTCAGATTCCAGACGCACCGCGCGATCAATGGAAAGTGCACGTGGCGGCGCGCGATCACCTGGAACTTTCGCCGCTGCTGATTCCCACCGGCCGGCGGACACCGGTGTCGCTACCGGATCCCGTGCCGCTTGCGACCACGCAGCTTGATGATGTGTTCAGCGACCTAGTGCGCGGCACCGACAACCGCGCGACATTCTGGGTGGAGGCGGGCGCTGAGAAGATCTCGGTGATCTACGGCCCGAAGTACACGGTGGCTGTGATCTATGCGCCGCCGGGCAAGGATTTCATTTGCTTCGAGCCGATGTCGGCCATTACGGACGCGTTCAACCTGGCGCATGCCGGAATTTACAACGAGCTGCAAAGCATTCCGCCGGGCGGCGCATGGCGCGAAAGCTTCTGGATTCAGGTGAGCGGAATCTAGCGGCGCTGGTCTCTGACCACAGTCACCCGGCTGAACCCTTCCGTCACACGAGGGGGCACGAGTTTGGCGGCCATCGCTCGCAGCGCCTCTTCCGGAACCACGCGCGCGCGAGCGCGGTTACGCTCGAGGCATACTTCAAGCGGCACGTCGAAGAACAGCGCGTCGATTTGGTAGCCGCACTTCTCTGCGATCCTCACGTAGGGACGCCGCTCGCTCGGCGTCAAGTGTGTCGCGTCAACGTAGGTGATGGGGCGGCAGATGGCGAGCCGCTGCCGCACGAGATAACGCAGCGTGGCGAAGACGCGGCCGTGGATGGTTTGATCGGTCGCATCATCGGCGAGGAGGAGGCGAACGGTGTCGGAAGAGAGCGCCGTGACGCCCAACCGTTCCAGATAAGTGGACTTGCCCGAGCCCGGCAAACCGACCAGCAGGACGATGCGCCGCGGCTCAGACGAGGTATCGTTCGGCATCGGTCAGCCGGCTCGCAATTCGCCGCCGCAGTGCGATCGCGTTGACCGGCTCGTACCTGGTGAATCGCCGCAACACCGCGAGATTGGCGCGCAGGTTGTCGCCTTCCGAGCATGCGGCCAGCACCGTCCGGGCCGTCACTTCTATGTGCGCCATGGCGTCGCGCGCGAGCACTGCACACATATCCGCCGCTTGCGCGCCCTTCGCCTGTGCGGCAAGCTTCTGTGTGCGCAGCAACGCCGATTCCGCCGCGAACACATCCATGATGACGTCAGTGATACCGGCCAGCACCTCCTGCTGTTTTTCCAGTTCGAGCAGGAATCGTTGATACGCCACACCCATGAGGAGCAGTGCGACTTTCTTGGCATTGCGCACGATTTTCACTTCTTCGGCGAACGGGGTGTCGTCCGCGGCATCGGCTGGACCCGGCGCGCTCAGCACTTCGCCGAGCACGGCTTGGGCGGCTTTGACCAAGCTCAGTTGGCCGCGTGCTGCACGCTTGAGCAGCATGCCCGTGACGAGCATGCGGTTGATTTCGTTAGTGCCTTCGAAGATCCGGTTGATGCGCGAATCGCGATAAGTGCGCTCGACGGCGTAATCCTGATGGTAGCCGTAGCCTCCGTGGATCTGCACACCTTCATCGACGACGTAATCCAGCACCTCGGAAGCATATACCTTGATCATGGAGCATTCGGGTGCGTACTCCTCGACCGCCTTCAGCATTGTTTCCGAAGCGTTCAACTGCTCCCACGAAAAGCCATCGAGCTGCGCCTCGATCTGTCCCACGACGCGGTAAGTCATGCTCTCGGCGGCGTAGATGCGAATGGCCATCTCGGCCAGCTTGTGCTGGATCATGCCGAATTGCGAGATCGTGGCGCCGAACGCCTTGCGCTCCTTGGCATATTTGATGGAAAGGGCCAGCACATTCTTCGAGCCACCGACTGCGAATGGACCCAGCTTCAGCCGTCCGATATTGAGAATATTGAAGGCGATGATGTGGCCGCGCCCGATTTCGCCGAGCACGTTCTCGACCGGGATATGAACGTTGTCGAAATACACGGCGGTGGTCGAACTGCCCTTGATCCCCATCTTCCTTTCCTCCTGGCCGGAGGTCACGCCGCCAAAGGCGCGCTCCACGAGAAACGCGGAGAACTTTTCGCCGCCGACTTTGGCGAAAACCGTGAACAGATCGGCGGCGCCGCCATTGGTGATCCACATCTTCTGGCCGTTAAGAATGTAGTGGCGGCCGTCGGGACTCAGGTCAGCGCGGGTCTTCGCGGCAAGCGCGTCGGAACCGGCATGAGGCTCAGTCAACGCGTACGCGGCCAGCAGCTCAGCCTTTGCGAGCCGGGGGAGGTAACGCTGTTTCTGCTCCGGGGTACCGAAATACAGGATGGGCAGCGCGCCGATGCCGGTGTGCGCTCCATGCCAACCCGAGTAGGAACCGTCACGCGATAGCTGCTCGGCGACGACCATTGCCGAGGTGAAATCCATCTCCATACCGCCGAATTTTTCGGGGATCACGATGGCGGTCAAACCGAGTTCCGCTGATTTGCGCAACACGGCCAGGGCCGCGCCAGGCTTGTGCTGCCAGATATCTTCCAGGTTCGGCTCAACTTCCTTGCGCCAGAATTCGTCCGCGGTGCGAGCGATGGCGCGATGCTCATCGGTGAGATCTTCGGGCGTGAAAATTTCTTCTGGCGCGCGGTCTTCAATCAAAAACGCGCCACCCTTGGTTTTGGCGGGAGTGGCTGCGGGAGTCGCCACGATTAGATCCTTTCGAAGATTCCCGCGGCGCCCTGGCCGCCGCCCACGCACATCGTGACCAGGCCGTATTGCACTTCGCGCCGCTGCATTTCGCGCACAATGGTCGCAGTCAGCTTCGCGCCGGTGCAGCCGAGCGGATGCCCAAGGGCTACGGCGCCGCCGTTGACGTTGACCTTCTCCATATCGAGCCCCGCGCGCCGGATCACCGCGAGTGCCTGCACAGCGAATGCTTCGTTCAACTCGATCAAGCCGATGTCGTCGAGCTTCAACCCCGCCAGTGCAAGCGCCTTGGGAATAGCTACCACTGGACCGATGCCCATGATCTCCGGCGGCACGCCTCCCGCCGCGAAACTGACGAACCGGGCCATGGGTTTCAAGCGGAGCTGTTGCGCTTTGCGGTCCGACATCACCAGCGCGGCCGCCGCTCCATCGCTCGTCTGAGACGAATTACCGGCCGTCACGGTTCCGTTGGCGTGAAATACCGGCTTCAGCTTGGCCAGCGCTTCCAGCGACGTATCCTCCCTCGGTCCTTCATCGCGGTTGAAGATCTTGTTCGTGATGTGCGGCTTGGCGCCGTTAGGGGTAATGGTCTCGACGACGAACGGCATGATCTCGTCGTCGAATTTGCCCTCGGCCTGGGCCCGGGCGGCGTTCTGGTGGCTGCGAAGCGAAAAGACGTCCTGGTCCTCCCGGGAGATGTTGTACTTGCGCTGCAACTGCTCCGCCGTGAGTCCCATGTTCATGTAGATTTCGGGCCGGTGGTCCACGAACCACGGGTTCGGCGCGACCTTGTTGCCACCGCGCGGGATTAAGCTCATGGATTCCGCACCGCCCGCGATGATGGTGTGCGCGCCGCCGGAGCGAATACGGTCCGCCGCCATGGCAATGGCTTGCAGCCCGGAGCTGCAAAAGCGATTGATGGTGACGCCGGGGACGATATCCGGCAGTCCGGCGCGCAACGCCGCCTGGCGGGCCATGTTCATGCCCGATTCGGCCTCGGGCATGGCGCAGCCCAGGATCACGTCATCGACTTCCTCTTTGGGAACCTCGGGATATTTTTCAAGCAGCGCGCGGATACAGGCCGCGGCCAGATCGTCGGGACGGGTGTTGCGCAGCGTACCCCGCGGGGCCTTCCCCACCGCGGTACGCAAACAATCCACCACTACAGCTTCTTGCATATCAGATCCCCCACTAGTTCCGAAGCGGCTTTCCGGTTTTCAGCATGTGCTGCATGCGCTGCTGCGTTTCCGGCCGGCCGCACAGGCTCAGGAATGCTTCGCGCTCGAGATCGAGCAGATACTGCTCGGAGACCGTCTGCTCGCTGGTCGAGTGGCCGCCGCTTAAGACGTAAGCCAGCTTTTCGCCTACCACATTATCGTACTCGGTGATGTAATCGCCCTGGCGCGCCATGTACAGCCCGAGTTTGAGCAGCGCGAAGGTGCTATCGCCGCCGATTTTGATATCCTGCCGCGGCAGGCCGGGCGCGTAGTTTTCGGCCAGCACCAGCGCGAATGCCTTGGCGTCTGCCAGAAGCCGCTCACGATTCATGGTTACCACATCGCCATCCCGCAGCAGACCGAGGTGACGGGCATCCTCAGCGCTGGAAGAAACCTTGGCATAGCCGATCAGCTCGAGCGCCCGTTTGGGATCACCCAGACGCAAAATCACCTCCTTACATCCGCCGCCTGCAGGAATCACTCCGACGCCGGTCTCGACCATGCCCATGTAAAGTTCGGCTGCAGCTTGCACGCGCGACGCATGCAACGCGATTTCGCATCCGCCGCCCAACGTCATCGCGAACGGCGCTGCTACGACCGGTTTGGGCGCGTATTTCAGCGCCATGTTGGCCTGCTGGAAGGCGTGCACCATGGCGTTCAGCTCGTCCCATTCACCTTCCTGCGCGGCCAGCAGGACCAGCATGAGGTTCGCGCCGACACTGAAATTCTCGCCGTCATTGGCGATGACGAGGGCTTCGAAGTTGCGCGCGGTCTCCTCGATGGCGGCGTGCATCATGGCTCCCTGGTCGCCACCGATCGTATTCATCTTGCTGTGGAACTCGAGGCACAGCACGCCATCGCCGATGTCTACCAGCGATGCGCCGGCATTCTTCTTCACGACGCTGCGCGCGCGCTTCAAATCGCCGAGCACCAGAATGCCCGGCCGCTCTTCCATTTCGCGATAACCCGCAGTGCACAGGTCGAAGTATTCCGTGTGCGGAGCGCCATCGCAATCCGCAGACCGGTAAAACGATTTCGCGCCCGACGAGAGCATGCGTTGCACATTTTCAGGCAACGGCCGTCCCTCGCCTTCAATACGCCGCGCTGTTGATTCGAACCCTAGCGCATCCCAGACTTCGAACGGGCCCAACTTGTTGGCGTAGCCCCAGCGCATGGCGCGGTCGATTTCCACTATGCGATCGGAAATCTCCGGCACAACGCTTGCCGAGTAGAGAAGCAGGTCACTGAGCAGCTTCCATAGAAGATTGCCCGCGCGGTCCGGCGCGGCTACCAGCATTCTCAGCCGCTCACCCAGGTCCTCAATGTTTTTCGCAGCGTCGATTGAGGCGAATCGCGGTTTTTGCATGGGATGGTATTGCAGAGTTTTCCAATCGATGGCCCAGATCTCTTTCTCCGCGCCTTTGCCCACGCGCTTGTAGTGGCCCTGGCCGCGCTTCTCCCCCAGCCAGTCCCGCTTCACCATCTCTTCCAGAAATGGCTGCAGCACGAATCGGCCGCGCCATGGATCGTACGGCGCCAAATCGTGGAGGTTACGCGTCACCAGCGCCCACACGTCAAGTCCCACGATATCCAGAAGCCGGTAACTGGCGCTCTTCGGCAGTCCGATCAACGGGCCCGTGAGCGCGTCCACCTCTTCGATGGTGTAATCCTCTTCAACCGTGAGCCTCTGGACGGTTGAGCCGAAAAAGGTTCCGATGCGGTTCGCGATGAAGTTAGGAGTGTCCTTACACGGCACGACACCCTTGCCAAGCCGCCGGTCGGCGAAGTCGTGGACCAATTGCAGCACCTCTGGGAGCGTTTCGGCGCCGGGAATCATTTCAAACAGGTGCAGATACCGCGGCGGATTGAAAAAGTGAGTTCCCAGGAAGTGCTGGCGGAATTCTGTGTCGAATCCTTCGGAAATGGCCGCCAGCGGAATTCCGCTGGTGTTGGTCGAGCAAATGGTCCCCGGCGTGCGAAGGATGGACACCTTGGCCATTAACTGCCGCTTGATGTCGAGATTCTCGGTGACCGCCTCAATCAGCCAGTCGCAGCGCCGGATGTCTTTCAGGTTGTCGTCAAAATTCCCGGGTGTGACGAATTGCGCCGCCCCAGGAGTGAAAAATCCTCCTGGCTTCTGCCTGGTGGCATTCTCGAGGCCCGCGAGCGCCGCCGCATTGCGGTTCGTGTGTCCGGTGAGAACAACATCCAGCAGCAACGCTGGAATGCCCGCATTGGCAAAATGGGCTGCGATGCGCGAGCCCATGGTGCCCGCGCCCAGCACAGCCACTCGTTGGATAGGCTTCACACGGGGAGTTTACCGCGAACCGGGCTGAGCGCGGAACTGCCGTACCTGACTGTTAACCAAGTGAAGTTACGGTGACGGTTTCGCCGTTGAGCGTGCCTGAGACCTTAGTGTGAATCGGTTTTCCCGCGCTCAACTCCTTGGCCCACTTGTTTTTGAGATTTTCCGTCGCGCGGGCGTTTCCGATCCCGTCAAACTTCATTACTTGGCCGGTTTTGGTCTTAAGCGCGAAGGTGGTGGTCGATGAACTTACCGGACAGCTCTGGGCCTCTTGGCTCTTCTTGTGCCCCTTCTCCGGCCGACCCTTATCGACACCCTCACTCTGGCTCTCGCTGGTGGCTTGCGAACCACCGGCGCAGCTGGCGTCCATCAATGTTCCGCTCCAGTGCTGGATCGCGACCTGGGCGGTGGAAGTCGACTTGGGCGCGTCCGTCGACTTGGGCGCGTCCGTTGACTTGGGCGCGTCCGTTTGTGCTGCCAGCATCCCACAGGCCAGCAACGTCAACCCTAAAGACCCTGCAAATCTTACCATGGCACAACCTCCCCCGGCGCTTGCGGCAATTTGGCTGCCTATGTAATCGACCTCACCAAACGGCGCTTATGAGCCCGGGGGAGGGAGTCAGCTGAACCACTGGTATCATGAACACTTTGGAACTCCCACCCGGCATGGAATCCGTTCCAGCGAAACGCACGCGCCCTAGAGTCCCGAACTGGCTCATCCTGCTCGTCACTTACGCGATTTCCATCCTCTGTTTGGTCTGGGCCCTGCGCGGCTACGATTTTTCGCAGATCCAAGCCGCCATTCGGTCGGTGAAGTGGGGATGGGTGCTCGTAGCCATCGTACTCGAGCTCACTGTGTACATCCTGCAAGCGTGGCGCTGGCTGACACTGCTCCGCCCCATAGAACGGCTGGGGCTGTGGGAAACCGTGCACGCCATCTTCATCGGATTGTTCGCCAGCAATGTTCTTCCCTTGCGACCGGGTGAACTGATCCGCTGCTATCTGCTGGCCGTCTGGGGCGAGATCCCGATTTCAGTAACGCTGACGTCGGCGGCTATCGAGCGTGTGCTCGACGGTATGTTTCTCGTTTTGGCGTTTTGGGTCTCCATGTGGTTTGTGAGCATACCGCGGGAATGGCTCGACGGCGTGCAAATTCTGGCCGTGTTCGTGCTGGCACTGACGCTCCTGTTCACTTACGTTCTGTTCCACCGGCAGCATGCACACTCGTTTCTGGGCAGCCGGACTTGGGGGCGGAAGTTTCTGCATGTTCTGGATCAGATCCACCAGATGGGCGACTGGCGCACCTTGGCTGCCGCTTTCGGCATCACGTTTCTCTATTGGTTGCTGCAAGCCGTCTCGGTGTGGGCCCTGTTTCGCAGCTACGAAATGGATCTTTCCTTCTGGCATGGCTGGGAGGTAATGCTGATGAAGACGATCGGAACCTTCATTCCCAGCGCGCCCGGCAATATCGGTGTGTTCCAATTCGCGGTCAAGAAGGCGCTCACCCTTTTCTATGTCGAACCTGGTGTCGCCGTCGAACTCTCGATGCTGATGTGGGTAGTCATGACGCTGCCGCTGCTTATCGCCGGGCTCGTCGCGATCTTCCTCACTGGCTCCAGTCTGCGCGAGATCCACCATCACGCGCATCATCGTCTGCAACCGGGTTGGCCAAATCCGAAGCCCTAAATTCCGAATCCCGCTTATGATAATCTCCCGGTCATGAAAAAACTCACGTTCCTTGCGCTTCTTTTCGCCGCCTTGCTTGTGGCGCGCGATCCCGACGGCAAACTCCGCGTCATCGCGTTCGGCGCGCATCCCGATGATTGCGACGGCCGCGCTGCCGGCACCGCCGCCCTGTTTGTCCAGATGGGACATCACGTCAAGTTCGTATCCGTTACCAACGGCGATGCCGGCCACCAGAGTGAAGGTGGTGGCATGCTGGCCAAGCGACGCCGCGCCGAAGCCATGGAGTCGGGCCGCCGCCTGGGTGTCACCTACGAAGTTTTGGACAATCACGATGGCGAACTGCTGCCCACGCTCGATGTGCGCGAACAAATCATCCGCCGTATCCGACAGTGGAATGCCGATATCGTGCTCGCGCCGCGTCCCAATGACTACCACCCGGATCACCGTTACACGGGCGTGCTTGTGCAGGACGCCGCTTATATGGTGGTTGTACCCAACATCTGCCCCGACACGCCGCCCCTCCACGATAACCCTGTCTTTTTTTACTATGAAGACAACTTCCAGCGCCCCAATCCCTTCCGTCCCGACGTGTCTGTAGATATCGATTCCGTGTTCGACAAGAAGATCGACGCCCTCGATGCGCAGGTTTCGCAGTTCTACGAGTGGCTCCCCTGGGTTGCCCACACTCTCGACCAGGTTCCTAAGGATCCTGTCGAGCGCAAGAAGTGGCTGGCTGCGCACCGCGAGGGCCGCATCACCCCCGAGATCCGCAAAACGCTGGAGAGATGGTACGGCGCCGAAAGAGCCGCGCGCGTTCAGGTGGCAGAGTCGTTCGAGCTCTGCGAGTACGGACGCCGCCCCACCGACGACGAGCTACGCACTCTGTTTCCTATGCTCGGGAAGTAAATAGAAGCGACGGAATTACCGGCCCGCCGGCGGATGAAACAAGTCCCCCACCGATTGCGGCTCCGGACTTTCGATATCGAGATTGACGACCACCGGCTCCTGGCCGCTGCGGACCACCACAGCCTCTACCGGTTGGTCTCGCCGGGCGTTGATTTCCTGGTGCGGCACGAACGGGGGCACGTATATGAAATCGCCAGGGCCGGCTTCCTCGACATATTCCAGCTTTTCGCCCCAACGAAACCGGGCCCTCCCCCTGATGATATAGAGCACGGTTTCGAGTTCCCCATGGTGATGCGCCCCCGTTCTTGCATCGGGCTGCACCACCACTGTTCCGGCCCAAAGCTTTTGAGCGCCTGCGGCAGCGTGGGTAATCGCCGCTGCTCGAGTCATCCCCGGCGTCTGTGGTGTGTTTGTGTCCAATTCGTTGGCGCGAATGATCCGAATTCCGTGCAATTTCCAATCCGTCTGGCTGTTGTCCATTCCGACATCCTAGCGCGCCTCTCCTGTCGTTCAATGGAATCATGCGCCTTTTCGTCCTCGGTCTACTTCTGGCCGTGACCCTTGCGGCCCGGCACCGCGGCGGCTCGAACTACGCCTGGTACCGTGTCGGCCCGCATTGCGACCGCGGCCCCTACGGCGTAATTCCGAACTACGATACCGCAACCGCTGACATCGATCAGCAACTCGAAGCCATGTACCGCAACGGACAGCAGCGGTTGCGCATTCCCATTTATCACGGGCGCGGCCTCTCCGGCGGCACCAACATGGAATCTAAAGGCGGCGATCTCACCCCGCGGTGCCGCGAAAACTTCCGGCACCTTCTCGCGACCATTCATCGCATCGGCTTCTCCGAAATCATCGTCGGATTTTTCCCACAGGGGTGGAACCAGCCGGCTCGATGGACGTCTTTCCAGCCGGACCTTTACGAAGAGAACTGGCAGCTCATCGCCAATCTCCGTCCGCTGATCGTCGCCGCGCACATTCGCTATTACATCGATCTGGCGAACGAAGCCAGCCCCGATTCGCGCCAGCCAATAGTTCTTGAATACTGCCAGCGGCTCTGGAACCGATATGCCGCCACTTACGGGACGCGCGACACCCTCGGCTTTTCCATCATTCCTGGGCCCGGCCAACTACGACTCGTCAGCGCCGTCTATGGCGATAGCCCGTTTGGAAATCACGGACGGCCGCGTGTATTGGACCTGCATTTTTATAAGGCCGCCGCTGTGCGATTTGAGACCGCCCATGCGGTGCTGCGTGCCGCCGGCTACCGCCAGCCATGGCTCCTCGGCGAGTCCTACTACAACGATTTGATGGAGGCTAACGCTTTGCGGCAAGCCATCCGCACCACCCACCAAAAAGTGCTCTTTTTGCTGCAATGGCCTCTCGCCTCCGATGCAACTTGCCGTGATGTCAGCCTCGCTCCGCCGCTGGATTTCTCCAACTACACCGCCCAAGGATTCTGATTCGGCTTTTTCTTGGCTGTCCGGCTTCTACTCGCATGTGATCAGCAAACGTGACATAATTTCGACCGGACTGAATTTTTTCAAGGAGCCATTGAAAATGAA
>JASHOO010000382.1 GCA_030041035.1 Bryobacteraceae bacterium
GCCACAAACAACAAGACGATCTTAAAGCCTTCGCAATTGACTCCGCTGGCGGCCTATTATTTGACTCAACTGGCGCTTGACTGCGGTATGCCGCCGGATATGGTGAATGTATTGAGTGGGTCTACCGAAGACGTGGCGGAGACCATTGTGACGAGTGCGCTTGTCGACATGATCACGTTCACCGGTGGAACGGCCACGGGAAAGCGCATCGCCGCGATCGCCGGATACAAGCGCCTCGTGCTCGAGTTAGGCGGAAGTTCGGCCATGCTGGTGCTGGCCGATGCCGATCCGGTACAGGCGGCGGGAATCGCCGTGACCGGGGTATTCAAAAACAGCGGGCAAAGATGCACGGCGATTCGACGCTTACTAGTACATGAGTCAATTGCGGATGAGTTCGTGAGGCTGCTGGCGGAGCGGGTGCAAGCACTGAAATTCGGTGATCCTTATGACCCGTCTGTTGACGTTGGTACAGTCATCAGTGAGCGGGCCGCGGCAGAGATTGAGCGACGGGTAGAACTTTCGGTGAAACAAGGCGCCAAGGTCATGATCGGTCACCAGCGGCGCGGCGCGGTCTATGCGCCCACGGTTCTCGATCACGTACGCAATGACCACGCGGTGGTTGCATGCGAAACCTTCGGCCCGGTCGCGCCAGTCATGCGCTTCCGTACGCTCGATGAGGCCATTCAAATCGCCAACGATACTGACTTCGGCCT
Source organism: Bryobacteraceae bacterium (assembly GCA_030041035.1). Lineage (GTDB taxonomy): Bacteria > Acidobacteriota > Terriglobia > Bryobacterales > Bryobacteraceae > QHXW01. Next base: position 714 of record JASHOO010000382.1, read on the forward strand.
CTCGGGAGCGGTGGTCAGCAATCATTGGCCGTCGATTCAACGCGTGATTACCGAGCTCGAAACCGGAACCGTCAATGTCAACGAGGCGCCAAGCTACCGGCTGGAGTGGTCGCCCTTCGGCGGCATCAAATCGTCGGGTCTGGGATACAAAGAAGGCGTGATCGAGGCGATGAAGAGCATGACTAACGTGAAGACTTACTCTTTGCCGTGGGATCGGCCGTAGGAGACGGGAAACGATGATCGGAGCGGTGGACATCGGTGGCACCAAGATCGCCGTGGGCGCGGTGAGGGGGGATGGCAGCATCGCAACGCGGCTGGAATGTCCGACGGCGCCGGAGCAGGGGTTTCGAGCGGCCATGCAGCGCGTCACGGGAATGCTGCGGGAAGCAGCGTCGCGCAATGACGGGCGGCTCGAGGGAATCGGCGTGGCCTGCCCGGGTCCGCTCGATCCATTTACCGGCATCATCGGCGACGTGGGGACGCTGCCGGGATGGCAGGGCGGCAACCTGGAAAAGGAGCTAGAGCGCGCATTCGGTGTGCGCGTGGCGGTGGAGAACGACGCCGACTCAGCCGCTCTGGCCGAAGCCACCTGGGGCGCAGCTAAGGGCGCGAGCCGTTTTATTTACATTACGGTCAGCACCGGCATCGGCGGCGGGATCATTCTGGACGGCGAGCTTTACCGCGGCGTGGATGGCGCGCATCCGGAGCTTGGGCACCAGGTGCTCGACGCCTCCGGGCCGCTCTGCTACTGCAATGCGCACGGGTGCTGGGAAAGCCTGGCAAGCGGCCCGGCGATGACGGCATGGGTGCGCGAACAAAATCCCAGTAGCGACAGTCTGACTGCGGCGCAGATTTGCGAACGTGCGCGCGCTGGCGACGCGCTTGCCCTTCGCGCCGTTGAACGCGAGAGCTATTACCTGGGGCTGGGATTAGCGAATCTGGTGACGCTTTTTACGCCGAGCGTAATTGCGCTGGGCGGCGGCGTCATGCGGAGTGCGGACCTGATTCTGGATGGCGCGAAGGATGTCATTCGACGGATTTGCACGCAGGTGCCTGCCGAAAAGACGGAGCTGCGGCTGGCGTCGCTGGGCGCAGATACCGGACTGATCGGTGCGGCGCGGGCATATTTGCACCGCTACCACTGAACGGTTGTCAGCGGTCGCTAGGATGCCAGAGCGGCTTGCAGCATGGCGCGCGCATAGCCGACGTTATACGCGAAAGCGGCATAACCGCCGCCGCCGGGATACTCAGACCGGAACCCGGGGCGTTCGCGGTCGTAATCGATCCCGCGGGGGTGCTCGGGATAAACCAGACGCGGGTACTTCTGGCGCACCAGTTCCTTCATCACCGCAAACATGTTGACCTGACCGTTATCGAGAAACACCTCCGTGTACTTCTCGTAGGGCACTTCGACGCGCACATTGCGGAAGTGCACGTGATTAATGCGGTCGCGCTCGCCGAAGTAGCGGCAGACCACGACGGGGTCCTCCCCCATTTCGCGCGTGACGCCGCAATCGAACGTAATGCCATTCGATGGGCTGGGCACGATTTCAATGAGGTGTTTCCAGCCATCGACGGTTCCCATGATCTGCTCCGATCCGCGGCTGATGGGCGCAGGAGGGTCGTTGGGATGGAGCGCGAGGCGCACGCCGGATTGTTCCGCCACCGGCACCACGGCTTTCAGAAAATAGGTGATGTTGCTCCACATTTCGTCGAGTTTGTGCGCGCCTTCGTTGGGAAGCGGGGGAAGATCTTTGACGCGATCGTAATCGAAGGCGGTCAGCCCGGCGCCGGCGCGGCCGGTCTCTTCGTAATAGCCCTCGATGATGCGGTGCGCATAGAAGTTGTACTCGACGACGGGCAGCCCCGCGCGGCCTGCGGCGCGAATCGATTGCTGGACTTTCTCAATCTCCTCATCTCGACCCGGCCGGCCGTAGATCGTATTGCGAAATCCGCCGATCATGAGGTTGCCCAGCGAGAGACCGCCGGATTGGAAAGTCTCGATGAGCGAGCGGATCTCTTTTTCATCCCAAGGAATGTGCGGGCCGCCCATGAGCACGTGATCCACCCCGAGCTGCTTGATGCCGCGCATGCCCGCGGGATCGACCGCACCCATGGAGAGGCGGCCGTCTCCCGCTTCCAGGCAGATTTTCGGCGTGTCGGGTCCTTCGGCGCGCGGCCCGGGGATGGTAGCGCCGCGAGCCAGCGGAGAAGCGAGCGCGGTTGCGCCGAGGGATTGGAGAATTCTGCGGCGTGAGAAAGTTCTATGCATTCGGGTGGACCTCGGTCCATCAGGATACACCCGTCCCGCGTGAGCAAGCGCTGACTGCCTGGACAGCGGGCATGGAGCGCCCTAGAATGTCAGTGGAATCTTTCAAAAGGAGGTTGAGCTCAATGGTACTGCTGCGCGTCTGCTGTCTGGCGGCAGTGATAGCCGTGGCTCAGTGCGCGCTCTCGCCGGGTGCCGCGTCTCAGGAGGTAGCTTCCACGAGGTTCCAATCGTGCCTGACGCCGCCTCCGCAGGCATCCGGGTACGGCCTGGTATTCTCCACCGTTTTCAACCCGCTCAATCTCAGCCCGAACAGTCTGGGCAGCTACACCTGGTACAACCCGGGGATGTGGTGGGAAGGTCCCGCCCCCTCTGGCAACATTTCTGTGCAAAATTCCGCGCTCCAACTGGTTTGGACACGAGGCCAACAGACGTCCGATACGAGCATCTCAACCGCGGCGCAAGACGGTTCGCATTACCTGGGCTGGCATTACGGATACTTTGAGGTCCGGATGCGTTGGGACACCGTCAACGGGGCGTGGCCGGCCGTCTGGATGATCCCGATTCAAAACATCACCTCCCCGAGTGAAGAACAGGGCGAACTGGACATTTTTGAAGGGCAAGGCAACACACCGAACGTATTCTACGGAACCATCCACGACTGGAAGAACAATCAGGACGTTGCCAACAACGACTGCTGCAATGCCTATCCAGTGCCGTCAACTGTGGATCTGTCGCAGTTCCATACCTATGGCGCGCTGTGGATTCCGGGTCACGTCACCTGGTATCTCGACAACCGGCCCATCATCTCGGCCGCAGCCTACCCCGTCTTTGACAACTTACAGCAGGAGTATTACCTGATCCTGGGTAGCCAGGAAGGCGCGAACTGGACCTACGGCGACATGTCCGGCGTCTCGGCTTCCAGTATTTCGATGGAGGTGGACTGGGTTCATGTGTGGCAACTGGAAGGCAGCGGTTGCCGCGCACCGGGTATTGAGAACGCCGCTCAATGAAATGGATGCGCGGGGAGCCATCGCTTAAAGGGACGCGCGCACTTCCTACTGCAACGGCAGATCGCTCTGCCCGTTGTCGCCGTTCTTGTCGCCGATAGGTTCGGACTCGGGAATCACTGACGCGGCCGCGACCCGGTCTCCTTCTTCCATGCGAACCACGCGCACGCCCTGCGCGGAGCGGCCGGTTTCGCGGATCTCGCTCGATTCGATGCGGATGATTTTGCCGTCCTTGGTGACGATCATCAAATCCGAATCTTCTTTCACCGAGAGAATGGCGACCACCTTGCCGGTTTTGGCGGTGGTCTTCATGTTGATCACTCCCTTGCCGCCGCGATGGGTGAGACGATAGTCCTCGAGCGGGGTGCGCTTGCCGAAGCCCAGCTCGGAAATGGAGAGGATGAGCCCATCCTTCTCCACCACCTCGGTGCCTACCAGGTAATCGCCCTCTTCGAGTTCCATGGCGCGGACTCCGCGCGCAGTCCGGCCCATGGGCCGTACTTCTTCTTCGTTGAAGCGGATGGCCTGGCCTTCGTGGGAGCCGAGGAAGATGAAATTGTTGCCGTTGGTCAGATTGGCGGCGATCAGCTCATCGCCTTCGTCGAGCGTGAGCGCGCGAATGCCGCGCGCCATGGGGTTATCGAACTCGGTCAGCTCACATTTCTTGATGACGCCCTGCTTGGTGACCATCACGATGAACTTGCCCGGCTGGAACTCGCGTACCGCGAGAAAGCCCTTTACGGTTTCACCCGGCTGAAGATTGATCAGGTTCGAGATGTGCTTTCCCTTGCCGATGGTCGCGGCATCGGGAATCTCGTAGACCTTGAGCCAGAAGACCTGGCCGCGGTCGGTGAAGATCAGCAGATAGCTGTGGGTGGAGGCGACCAGGAAGTACTCGACAAAATCCTCGTTGCGCGTGCCCATGCCGATGCGGCCCTTGCCGCCGCGCGATTGCCGGCGGTAGGTGTCGACGGCGGTGCGCTTGAGGTAGCCGCCGTGCGTGACGGTGACGGCGACGTCTTCTACCGCGACCAGGTCTTCGAGGTGGATTTCGCCCGTGTCCTCGACAATCTGAGTGCGCCGCGCGTCGCCGTACTCTTTCTGGACCTCTTTCAGCTCTTTGACGATCAGATCGCGCAGAACTTTTTCCGAGCCGAGAATCTCCTGGTACTGGGCAATGCGGCGCTGGATGTCGGTCAGCTCGTCGAGGATCTTCTGGCGCTCCATGCCGGTGAGCCTTTGCAATTGCAGCTCGATGATGGCTTGCGCCTGCTTCTCGGTGAACTGGAAGCTCGCGATCAGAGAATCGCGTGCCTCGCGGGGGGCGCGTGAGGCGCGTATCAATTTGATGACCTCGTCGAGATTGTCGAGAGCCTTTTGGAAGCCAAGCAGAATGTGTTCGCGTTCGCGCGCCTTGCGCAGCTCGTAGTCGGTGCGCCGCCGCACAACATCCACGCGGTGGTCGATGAAATAGCGGATGCAATGGACCAGGCCGAGCTCGCGCGGCTGGCCGTTGACGATGGACAGCATGATCACGCCAAAGCCGATTTGGAGCTGCGTGTGCTTGTACAGATTGTTGAGAATGACTTCGGCCTGCTCGCCGCGCTTCAACTCGAAGACGATACGCATTCCCTCGCGGTCACTGTGGTCCTGAATGTCGGCGATGCCTTCAATCTTTTTTTCGTTGACCAGGGCCGAGGCTTGCTCGATGAGCCGCGCTTTGTTGACCTGATAGGGAATCTCCGTCACCACGATTTGCTCGCGGTCCTTACCCATGTGCTCGATGGCGGCGCGAGCGCGCAACTTGAGCTGGCCGCGGCCCT
>JASHOO010000383.1 GCA_030041035.1 Bryobacteraceae bacterium
GCGACGATCGTATTGAGGTTGGCGTTACTGTATTGGAAGATTTGTGCCGTCGTGCCTGGCGGCGCGGTCAGGTTTTCGAGGGACAGAGTTGTGCTTAGAGCTCCGTAAGTTTTGTTGATGACTATGACTGTGATCGCGCCATCGGCCGTTCGCTGCGCGCTATATACCGAAAGCTGGCTCTGATCGGTACTGCTGGATGCCAAAGCCATCTCGCCGAACGTTGATTTCGCGCCGTCATAGTTGCGATACATCGCGAAGGCCATGGTACCCGGAACCTGTTCGGAGTAGTTGGTGGTCGGCCACAGCGTCGCGAGGTCTAAGCCCTCACGTCCGAAGATGCCCAGTATGTCAGCCTGGGTTATCGCACCGTTGATGGCCTCCATTCCACCGAAGTTATACTCATCGATCGCCGTCTTGGTTCCCGGGTAGTTGTTCGCAATCCACGTCTGCATCATCGGAATGAGTTGCGGAGCCTGCAAAGGTACGTTGCAGTTCGAAGTATAGTTCGGATCGGTAATGTAGTTTGGCTGATTGTAGTTAGGATCGGTGTAAGTCGGATCCCAAAAGACGCGTGTGGAGTTCAAACGAGCCTGCTGGGCCCCGGTATCTCCCGCAGTTGTGAATGCGACCGAGGACCCCTGATAATCGGCGGCGAAATAAGTGTGCAGATCAACGTAATCGAGCAAGCGCATTCCGTAGGTAGTCTCAGCGTCCTTGAATCGCTGTAGGTAATACTCGATCATCGGGACACCGCCGTGTGCCTGCCGATCTATAGGATTCTGCCACGGCTCATAACAAGGCCCAGAACTCCAGCCGTTCTCGATGTCCTTCTTGGAGTAGAAGTAATTCCACCAATAGTCAATGACCGGCCCACTTACTTCGGCAGCAGGATCGGCGGTCTTGATCGCCAACGCCGTGCCGATGCCACCGTTGGTCACTTCGTCATAGGTCGAGGGATTCGGATGGACGTCGCGATGGACTGCGTCCCACCAGGCGGGCTCATTGTCCAGGTCCCAGATAGCCACACCCCCGCTGGCTGCGGTCTCGGATTTGCTAACTAGTGAATCGACCCATCCGCCTGCCCACGTTTTGGCTGCCCATGAGTGGTTCACTGCGCTTGGAGCCGGCGGGGATGGTGGGGGCATCGAGATACTGGTGATCGCCGCAATCTTGGCATTGCCAACAAGATCGTTGCCGTTGGAATCGATGCCATTGCCGCAAGTTCCGTCGTAACTTTGTTGGTCGGGAAACTCAGTTAAGGTGAAACTGCACGCTGACGTGCTGCTGTTCGTTACCCAGCCAAGTACGGGCACTGTGCCCAAAGTCTTGATTCCATGGCTGGCCGCGATAGTTACCAGATCCTCGAAGGTGCCATCCGGCCATAAACCCCCGGAACCGTAACTGTTTTCGAAGTACCAGTCGCTGGCAGAATTGCTCGTGTTGTTCTGGTAGTTATAGCGGGAGGTGTTGTCTCCACCCCAGCGGGTGACGGCGATGTTAGCAGTTGTGGCCGTGTTTGTATCGAGCACGTATGCGTTCATGCCGTAGATGTACGGACTGATGGGATGAGTTTGGTTGCCGACGTCTACAGTCAGCGCCGGGCCTGTGCGCGCCGACGGAGGTACGAGGGCGAACGTTACGCTAGCGCTGAAGCTCGAATCCTGGTTGCTGGTGGCCTTGACGGTTACTTTCGACGGAGCCGGATAGGGCGTTGTGTACAGACCGGTCGAGCTTAGGGTACCCGGGCTCAGATTGCTCCCCGAAGGTCCAGTCAGTGACCATGTAACCGCATTGCTGAGATTGCCTGGGCCAATAACAGTAGCCGTGAACTGCAAGTTCTCGCCGATCATGACGCTCGCGGGAGTAGGCGTGATCCTCACTTGAGTGCCGTAATTGGCGGTAACCGTGGTGTTCGCACTGAGCACGATTCTGCAGGTGACAGTACTGGTGGTCTTGCACCCGGTCCACGATGCGAACATATTGCTTCCGGATTTGGCGGGTGCAGTAAGAGTGACCGATGTACCCGTGTTGTAAGTGCGAGTGAATTTCGTAGCTCCCTTGGTATCGCCTTTATTGTCCGCCGGTGAAACGGCGACCTCTACGCCACTGCTTGGGTTAGACGATTCCACGGTGAGCACATAAGTTTTTGTACTTTGGGCTCCGAGTCGATTGGTACATTCACAGATCGCGAAAAGCAGACTAAGCGTAGTTCCGATTCTTACTGTCGTACGCTCAGCAAATATCTTCATCTCTCGCTGGCCGTCCCTCAGGGCGGCTGTTTCTTTCTTCATGTAATATTAACATCTCGGGTCCTGTGCACTGGAACGAGACCCCCTTCCAACGTGAGACGAACCGAAACACCTGTTACGGCCTTGCCGAGTGACGGCATGGACATTGGGCCTCCTACAGAACCGCGATTTTTCGAAGTTGCCAGATCGTGTAAGGCGACATAGTACAAATTCTAACAGAGAGCATGTCTCGCCGACGAGGCCCGAGCCCTAGCGCACCGAAGTACTCGACGTGGACGCGTCACGGCCAGTCCGCCGGTTTCCCGGTTGACGGGTAAGTTACTCAAAATCTGGCAGCTTGTCCTAATCCCGAAACTTGGAATCTGAACAACTCCGATACGTGCTGAGCCACCGCAGCGCCACGCCACCGACCGGCTTTTGATTCCGGCAGACGCGCGAATGGGTATTTGCGCCGGCGGCACCTAGCTCGCTCAAAGAAAAGTGCAGCTTGCGGAATCAAAGACGAGCGCGACTCCTTTCTCGAACGCGAAGTGAACTTCCTGCCCCAGCAGTTCCAAAAGTTCTGCGCTTTGGGTAGCTCCAACCGGCCACGGCCCATGCCTGCAGTCTGGCGATCTATACTTCGTTATGCGCTCCCTTCGCTGCTGCTCCGTGTTGGCCAGTGGGCTTGTATGGATGACGGTGATCTCTGCTCAGACGATCACGGTTCGCTTCCCGTCCGTCCGCTCGGTAAGGCCGCTGGACGGCCGTCTGCTGCTGCTGCTCTCCAACGATCCGAGTGCAGAGCCACGGATGCAGATCGACGATACGCCGAAATCGCAGATGGTTTTCGGCGTGACGGTGGACGGCTGGAAACCCGACTCGCCGCTGATGTTCGGCGACAACGCCCAGGGCTATCCGCGCGCGTCGCTAAAGGAAGTGCCGCCGGGCGAGTACACGGTCCAGGCCGTGCTGAACATCTACGAGACCTTTCACCGCGCTGACGGAAAAACGATTAAATTGGCGCCCGATCGCGGCGAAGGTCAGCACTGGGATCTTGCGCCAGGCAATCTCCTGTCGAAGCCACGCACGGTTCGCATCGGCCAGGGAGCGCCTGACATTGAGGTGGTGATGGATGATGTGATCCCTCCGATTAAGCCTGAGCCCGACACTAAATACGTTCGCCATATCCGTATTCAATCGGCTCTGCTCACCAGATTCTGGGGACGGCCGGTGTATCTTTCTGCTATCGTGCTGGTGCCGGAAGGCTTTGATTCCCGTCCCGAGGTGCACTACCCGCTCATCGTCTTTCACGACCACTTTGTTTCGGACTTCAACGATTTTCGCGAAACGCCGCCCGACCCCAATTTGAAGCCGGATTACTCGGACCGCTTTCACCTGGCCGGGTACAACCGCATCATGCAGCAGGAGGCGTACAAGAATTACCAGGCCTGGATCGCGCCTGGCACACCTCGCATGCTGATCGTCAAGCTGCAGCACGCGAACCCATACTACGACGATTCCTATGCGATGAACTCGGCGAATGTCGGCCCCTACGGCGACGCGATCGAAACCGAGCTGATCCCGGCCATCGAGCGGCAATTCCGGGCGATTGGTCAGGGGTGGGCGAGGTTTGTGTACGGCGGCTCGACGGGTGGCTGGGAGTCGCTTGCGGTGCAGATGTTCTATCCGGATCATTACAACGGCGCGTTCGTGGCTTGCCCAGATCCAGTGGATTTTCACGCATACATGACCGTGGATCTTTACAAGCAGGACAACATGTTCTTTCTGCCGGGCGCGAACAAGCAGGTCGAGCAGCCGGCCATGCGCGACTATCTGGGTCACACGCTGATGTCGATGCGCGATAACATCGCTTATGAGGCGGCGCTAGGGGATCACGGGCGGTCGGGTGACCAGTTTGATATCTGGCAGGCGGTCTTTTCGCCCGTGGGCCAGGACGGGTACCCGCAATCGATTTTCGACAAGCAAACGGGCGCGATCGATCACCAAACGGCCGAGTACTGGCACGAGCATTACGACTTGAATGCTATCCTGCAGCGCGATTGGGGGACGCTCGGGCCGAAGTTGCAAGGCAAGCTTCACATATATGTAGGGTCGGACGACACTTATTTTTTAAACGACGCGGTCTACCTGATGGAGGATTTCCTGAAGCAGACGGGCACTCTGGGCCACGGTGTGCCATACGAAGGCGAGGTCCGCTACGGGCCGCGGGCGGAGCACTGCTGGAACGGTGACCCGGACCATCCCAACTGGTACTCGCGGTTGCACTACAACCAGATGTATGTACCGCAAATCATGCGGCGGATTCAGGCAACGGCACCTCCGGGAGCGGATCTGACCAGTTGGCGATATTGACGCAAGACTAAGGCTCCATTAGCACATCAACCAACTGTCAGCTCTACGGACACGACATCCGTGTACGCGAAGACCTGCGTGGCAAGCGTCGCCGAGAAAGTCCAGCGGCTGGGCACAACCAGAGTCATAATAGCCGCCTTCACGAAGGCAACAACGGGATTTGCACTCCAGAGCAAGAGCGATATCAAAGAGGCTGGAGACACGAAGCGAAAGAGTCCATCTCCGAAGGCTTATTGCTATCGCCCATGCCGACATACCCCAAGCGGACCCGACCCAGCCTCCCAAGTCGGTTATCCAGGCCCACGCCCAGTTGCGATCAGTTCCGATGACCCGCGCGCAAGGTCTTCTTCAGGAACGATCCCATCACCAGCAGGGCGCCGCCGAACAGGGCGACGGTTGCCGGTTCCGGTATGGTGGTAGCCGCCGGAGAAAAGCCATACGAAATGGAGGTGAGGGCACCGAGTGTGGACGATCCGCCGAAAAACACACCTGCCGACGCCGTGCCACTAAACGTGCCGCTGCTGGCATCTACCACCAGGCTGACAATCGGGCCGATTCCTTCAAACAGGCTGAAGTCCGCAGATGGAACCGTTATGGTACCGGTAACGGATCCCGTAGAGCCAGGCAATGAAACCATTGAGGCGCCAGGCACAGTACCGCTAAACGGGCCGGCTGACAGACTCACCGTAGTAGTCAGCCCGCCGGGACCAGTCAGGCTCACGGGAATCGTGGCGTTCGCGTCTGAAAAACTTTGGGTCGTAGAGAGAAGATTGACGACGACCACATCGGCGCTCCCGCTTGCATCCATCGTGATGGTGATGGCATCGAGAGTGCCGAGAGCAATATCAAACCCCGGCAGGGAGAACGTATCCGAAAACGGCACGGAGGTTGGAGCGATTGTGTTGGTGAAGGTTTCAATGGTGTCGGCGCGCGCCGCGGTCAACACCAGCAAACCGGCGGCGGCGCTGGCAAGTAATCTGCCGATTCTGTTCATATTCTCCTCCTGGTTTTGGCCAAAAATGCGATATTTAAAACAAAATTTCAACAAATTGTCTGCCAATTTTTAGAGAATTCACAGAATAACAGCATTATTTACTGCGTCAAGGTTAATTCGGCTAGGGAGAAGTCCCTCGCGGCCCGGATTGTGAACTTGTATACATTTCACGCCCAACATGGGCCGGTGCCGGATTTTGCAGCACTGCAGAACTGAGCTCTAAACCGCGCCGTTGGGCCGGACGGCGGCCTCGGGAATCTGGTTCACGAACAATGAAAGGCGCAGATGCGTGCCCGACAACTGGCACGCGTGGTTTAGCGATCCAGCGAGCCGGGCATGCGGTTTGCCACCGAACCAAGCGCGTAGCAAAAACGGACAATCCGTCCCATAACCGGACATGTGGCCGGATAGATAAGGTATGCTACCGGCATCGACAGGCGGGTTAGCCCTCGCATTCCGTGCCAGCCAATTGGGGAGCGGAGCCTCGCCGGAGCCGACAGGGTGTGGCAGTGGAATTGCCGTTACCTCAATTCAACTCAGTCCGTTGAAAGTAGGATTGTATTCAGCATGAGATACTTCCATAACTTGCCCGTCGCCTTTCTGGCCGCCTCCGCGGCCTCCTGCCTGGCCCAAACTCCAGAGATCTCGATCACGACCCCAAAGGGTCCACCTGTAGTGGGCACGCTGTTGCGGCCCTTCCATATGGAGAAGCGCGTGGTGTCGCCGGCATACCTGGGGAACACGCCCCGTCTGGAATCGCTGGTGAGCGCGGGCAACCTGTATCTGTCAGTGCAGGATGTTATTGCGCTGGTCCTCGAAAACAATATCGATATTGCGATTCAGCGTTACGGGCCACTGTTGGCGCGCGAAGCTTTACGGCGGACGCAGGGTGGCGGTCCGATACGGAGCGTAGGAACACCCATCTATCCTGGACCCACGAGCGTGAGCACATTAGGGGTGAGTTACAGCTCCGTTGGTCTGCCGGAGACTGGCGGAGTCGGATCTGGAGGAGGGATCGTGGCTGCATACGGGACCATTCCTCCGCTTCTGGATCCTCAGCTCATCCTATATGGGAATCTTCAGCACAATACGACGCCGGAAAGCAATACCCTGCTGGACGAGGTTGCCGCCCTGGTGCAAAGCAGCAGGAACTACGGGATCTATTACCAACAGAATTTTGTTACCGGAACCTCGGCGCAGTTCAGTTACAACGCCAGCCGAAACTTCTTAAACAGCCCCGCCATTGTTCTCAATCCGTACACGTACGGGACGCTTGACTTTAATGTCACACAAAGCTTACTTCAGGGCTTCCACATCGCGGTCAACAACCGGTACATCCGGATTTCCAAGAATAACCTGAAAGTCACGGAACTCCAGGTGAAATTGCAGGTGATCACCACGGTATCCGCCGTTCTGAACCTTTATTGGGACTTGGTCAGCTTCAATGAAGACGTGCGCATCAAGCAGCAGGCCCTGGAAACGGCGCAGAAGCTGCATGAGGACAACAAGAAACAGGTGGCCATTGGAACGCTGCCGTCCATCGAGGTGACCCGTGCTGCCGCGGAGGCTTCGGCAGCGAAAGAGAACCTGCTGATTGCGCAAACCAACGTGGCGCAGCAGGAAACGGTCTTGAAGAATGCGCTCAGCAGAAACGGCGTGGCCAGCCCGTGGCTGGACGAAGTGCACATCGTCCCGCTGGATCACATTGTGGTCCCGGAGAAAGAAGATCTCAAGCCGATACCGGAACTGGTAGAGCAGGCGCTCGAAAAGAGACCGGAAATTGAGCGGACGCGCATCAATATCGAGAGCACTAAGATCAATATTGCCGGGACGAAGAACGCGCTCTTACCCACGCTGCAAGTGTTTGCAGACGTCAACAACCAAGGTTTGACCGGCGCTCCGAACGCTTTGGCCAACGGCACGGCGGGAATTCCCGACCCGTTTCTGATAGGCGGGTATGGAAATCTGCTCGGCCAGATCTTCCGCCGGAATTTTCCCAACTATTCGGCGGGCTTTTCGCTCAATATTCCTTTCCGGAATCGAATTGCGCAGGCCGACTACGTGGCCGACGAGTTGAGTCTGCGGCAAGGTGAGCTGCAACTGCAAAGAGCCATCAACCAGATTCGGGTGGACATCAAGAACGCGGTGATTGGACTCGATCAGGCCCGGGCGCGATACGAAACGGCGGTCGCGACGCGGGTTCTGGCCCAGCAGAGTCTCGAGGCCGAGCAAAAGAAGTTTCAGTTCGGCGAATCGACGATTCCCCTGGTGGTGCAGGCGCAGAGAGACCTGGCCACGGACCAGAGCGCCGAGGTTCAGTCGATGGCCAATTACACACACGCAAAGATTGCGTTCGATGAGTCGGTGGGAGAGACGCTGGAAGTGAACGGCATCTCGATGGAAGAGGCGGCCTCGGGACGCGTAACGCGGCAGTCGTCGCTACCGCCGGATCTGGCTCCGAATTTGAGGAAAGGACCGGGAGACTGAAATGAAATCACAGACAATTTTCTCGGTCTTGGTGGCTTGGACCGGTCTGATTTCGCAGTTGCCGGCGCAAGAGTCGCTCGCCCCGGAAAAGTCAAAAGCCCCGGTCTTCGTGCGGCCTTACATGGCGCCGAAAACCCCGCCGGCCGGGCTGACGAACTCAGATCGGGTGCATAGCCTGATCCGGGCAGGAAAAATTTATCTGACCGTGCAGGACGCCATTGCTCTGGCCATTGAAAATAATCTGGATCTTGAAGTCGATCGCTACGGTCCGATCAGTGCGGAATGGTACTTGGAGCGAATGCGAGCCGGCGGCCCCTTGAGGGGCGTGTCCAGTAGTAATTCCGTGATTAACGAGATTCAAGCCGGCCTGGGCGTTGCCGGCAGCGAGTTGGCCGCCGGTCTGCTGAGCACCGGCGGGAGTGGTAGCAGCAGTGGCTCAAGCAATGGCACTTTCTCGCAGATTGGCCCCATTACCCCAAATCTGGACCCGGTCCTCGTAAGCTCGGTCGCCTTCGTGCACCAATCTCAGCCTCAGACGAACGAGATCCTCAGCGAGACGACGGCACTGGTCAGTACCGAACACAATTACCAAAACGCCCTGCAGCAAGGCCTGATCACGGGGGGCACGGTTCAGGTGGCATTCAATGAACAGTATCTGAAACAGAACGCGCCCAGCGACTTTCTTAACCCCGCCGTCTCGCCTGTCGCCCAGATCACGATCCGGCATCAGTTTCTGAATGGCTTTGGAGTTGGGGTCAACAGCAGGTATATCCGCGTGGCCGAAAAAAACGTGGGCTTGGCAGGGGTGACGTTCCAATCGCAGCTCTTGAATCTGGTGGCGAGCGTCCTGAACCTGTATTGGGATCTCGCCGGCGACATCGAGGATCTCAAGGCCCGCCAGCAGAGCCTGGATCAGGCACAGAAGTTTTATCAGGACACGAAGAGAGAGATCGAACTCAACGCGGCGGCAAAGGTAGACATCTTTCCGGCCGAAGCCGAGATGAAGACGCGGCAGCGCGAGATGACCATCTCTCAGGCGGCCGTGCATGAACAAGAGAATCTGCTGAAGAGCGCGATTAGCCGCAATGGGCTGGAAGATCCACTGATTGACGCCGCGGAGGTGGTTCCTCTTGATCATATCGAAGTTCCCCAAGAGGAGGAACTACCTCCCCTTCGGCAATTGGTAGCCACGGCGCTGGCCAAACGGCCGGATGTTGCTATGGGTAAAATCAGCGACGAGACCAGCGGAATTTCGGCTCTCGGGACGGCCAACGGGATCTTGCCCACCGTGGGAACCCGCCTCAGTTTCAGTGCCCAGGGTCTGGCTGGCACGCCCGTTCCCCTGCCTCCTGGTGAAACCGCCAGCCCTTATTTCAACGGTGGTTTTGGCAACGCCCTAAGCCAGGTTTTTCGCCGCGACTTTCCGAGTGAGTCGGGCCTTCTGTACTTTGTCGGTACCTTCAGAAACCAAGTGGCGCAAGCCGACTACGGCATCGACCAATTGCAGTTAAAGCAAGGCGATCTGATCGAGCGCCGAAACATGAATCAGATCGTGGTGGATGTCTCCAACTACGTGATCGCGTTGCGCCAGGCACGGGCGAGGTATGCCGCCGCCGTGGACACACGGGTCCTGCAAGAAGACCTGCTGGAGAAAGAACAGAGGAAATTCTCACTGGGCGCCTCGACCAGAAACGATGTCATCGCGGTGCAACGCAGTCTGGCCACGGCCCGGGTCGAGGAAGTGGTCGCACTTACCAACTATAGCCACGCGCGCGTATCGCTCGATCAGGTGTTGGGCGAGAGCCTCGAAAACAACCATGTCTCGGTGGACGAGGCCCTCGAGGGGCGCGTGTCGCGCGCGTCCAAGCTTCCAGAAACCGCCGGCGCTCCAAAACAGTGAGTCTTCTCACGACGGTCTGGAACCGTTTCTGACACACTAGCTAGAGGTCCGTTCCGGTCAGCCGGAGCGCATATATGAGCCCATCCCAAACCAGGCCGAACTGGAATGCAACCGAGGGGTCGCCGGCACCACTCGGAGTGACTTGGATCGAGAGCGAGAACGCTGTCAATTTCGCGGTCTATTCGGCTCGCGCCGAAAGAGTCACGCTACTGCTGTTCGCAGACACCGATTATTCCAAGCCATCCTTCACCTTTGAGTTTGACTATCTGCGCAACAAATCCGGGCCTGTCTGGCACTGCCGGATTTCAGTGGCTCAGGTCGGCGACGCGCAATACTACGGCTACTCCGTAGGCGGACCCAATATAGACGGCCAGCTTCCATTCGATCCACAAAAGCTTTTGCTCGACCCGTATGCCCGCTGTGTGTTTTTTCCACCTTCGTTTGACAGGAACCTGGCGATACGGGAAGGAACCAACATGGGCAAGGCTGCCGTGGGTGTGCTCGTGAAGCCAGGCTCGGGACCTGGTTGGAAGGGTCATACGCCGCTCGGCCATCAGTCGGACGCCATCATCTACGAACTGCACGTCAAGGGTTTCACGAGGAATCCGAATTCGGGAGTTGATCCCCGCCGTGCAGGCACTTACGCGGGCTTGATTGAGAAGATTCCGTATCTGAAAGACCTCGGCGTGACGGTGGTCGAGTTGATGCCGGTGTTTCAGCACGATCCTCAGGAGAACGATTACTGGGGCTACATGCCACTCAACTTCTTTGCGCCGCATCATGAATATGCGAGCGACCCGAAGATGTATTGCCATCATGGCGAGTTCGGCGCCATGGTGGATGCCCTTCACGAAGCCGACATCGAAGTGGTCATGGATGTAGTTTACAATCACACCGCGGAGGGCGACGCGCGCGGCCCCAGGTACAGCTTCAAAGGATTTGATAGCAAGGCGTACTACATGACTTCGTCCGACCCGTCGAATCCCTTCCTGGACTTCTCCGGCACCGGCAATACCCTCAACTTCGGCAGTCCGCACGTCCGGCAGATGGTTCTGGATAGCTTGCGTTATTGGCGGCTGCGCATGGGTATTGACGGGTTTCGATTCGACCTGGCGTCGATTTTCAGCCGCAACCGGGACGGCTCACTCAACTGGAGCGACCCGCCCATCTTCAGCGAGATCGCCTCGGACCCAGCTCTACGCAATCTTCGTCTGATCGCCGAGCCCTGGGATGCGGCAGGCGCCTACCAATTGGGCCGTGTGTTTCCCGGCATTACCTGGCTCCAGTGGAACGGCCGTTTTCGCGATGACGTCCGCCGCTTCGTACGGGGCGATTCGGGCATGGTGGAGAATTTCCTGCAGCGTATGTATGGCAGCGCCGACTTTTTCCCCGACGATCGTGAGAACGCGTATCACGCCTACCAGAGCGTTAATTTCATTGATTCGCATGACGGCTTTACGCTCTACGACCTGGTTTCCTATAACCAGAAACACAATCTCGCCAACGGGCACAATAACACCGACGGCATGGATGAGAACTATAGCTGGAACTGCGGATACGAAGGCGACGAGGGTGCGCCGCCCGCGGTTTTGGCGCTCCGCCGGCGGCAGGTGAAGAATTATTGCGCCCTTCTGATGCTGGCCAACGGTACGCCCATGTTCCGCGCTGGGGATGAATTTCTGCACACGCAGCGCGGCAACAATAATCCGTACAATCAGGACAACGAGATCAGCTGGCTCGACTGGGACCGTTTGCAGAGCAATCAGGACATATTCCACTTTTTCAAGGGAATGATTGCCTTTCGCAAGGCGCATCCTTCGCTGAGCCGAAGCCGGTTCTGGCGCGAAGACGTCCGCTGGTACGGCGTCGGCAGCGTAGCAGATTTGTCCTACAACTCGCATACTCTCGCGTATTGCCTGCTGGGAAAGTCGCAGAGCGACGACGACCTCTACGTGATCATCAATGCTTACTGGGAGCCCCTCACCTTCACGATTCAGGAAGGCGCCGCCCGCGAGTGGCGCCGCGTAGTGGATACGGGTTTCGAAAGCCCGGATGACATCACGCCGGCCGGTGTGCCGATCCGGCGGCTGCAATACAAGGTGGGGCCGCGGTCAGTGGTAGTACTCGTTCGCAGTCGCTCAGCAAATCCGCGGTAGTTGCTCGCCGCTCAGCATGTCGAGTACGCGGTGGCCGCCGATGCGGCTCTCCAGAGTCACGGTGCCTGAATGAGATTCGACGGCACGACCGATGCGGGCAGCGTCTTTGCAAACCGGAAAACCGCGCATGAGTTCAAGGGTCCGGTCGGCGTCCCGCTCGTGAACGAAAGCCACGAAGCGTCCTTCGTTGGCCACATAGAGCGGGTCGAGTCCCAGGATTTCGCAAGCGCCACGCACGGCCTCGCCAACAGGCACTGCAGTTTCCGAAATCTCGATTCCCAAACGCGCCGCCGCGGCGATCTCATTGACGGCGGACGCGAGGCCGCCGCGCGTCAGGTCGCGGAGGCAATGAAACTCGATCCCGGCGTGTAACAGCGCTTCCACCGGCGCCCACAGTGGTGCGGTGTCACTTTCGATGGGGGCTTCGAATTCCAGACCCTCGCGCACCGAGAGTATCGCCACGCCGTGCGCACCAAGATCGCCGCTCACGATGATCGCATCCCCGGCGCGGACCGCGGCCGGACCAATTTCGAGTGACGTCTCGACAGCTCCGATCCCGGCGGTGTTGATGAAGACTCCATCGCCTTTGCCCTTATCTACGACCTTGGTATCGCCGGTGACAAGCTGCACGCCAGCGCGGTTGGCCGCAGTACGCATGCTCTCGACTATCGCGCGCAAAGCCTCCATAGAGAGGCCTTCCTCCAAAATGAAGCCTGCGCTTAGGTAGAGCGGCCGCGCTCCGCACATGGCGAGATCGTTCACCGTGCCGTTTACGGCGAGATCGCCAATTGTGCCACCGGGAAATACGAGCGGCCGCACGACGTAGGAATCGGTGGTGAAGGCCAGGCGCAGGCCGTTGCAGTTCAGAACGGCGCCATCGTGCCGTGCTTCGAGCGGCGTACACGCAAAGGCTGGAAGAAATACCCGTTCGATCAGCTGGTTGGTGAGTTTGCCGCCTCCACCGTGCGCTAGAACGATGAAATCATCGGCCCGGGGCGGCACTGGGCAGCTCAGATTCATTTCCTTCATGTCGGCGTCCTCCGTAGAGGTAGTACGCAGCACAGGCGCCTTCGGACGATACCATAGGCGCTCCCAGCGGAGTTTCCGGCGTGCAGCGCGTTCCAAACGCCGGGCACTCAAACGGTTTTTTCAGGCCCTGCAAGACCAGGCCGGCAATGCACTCGCTTGGCTCTTCGACCGCGCCGGCATCGACATGGAACTTTCCCTCAGCATCGAAAGCACGATAGCGTTCGCGCAGCCGCAGTCCGCTCGACGGAATCTCCCCGATACCGCGCCATTTACGCGGAGCCACTTCGAAGACCTCGGCAATGCGCTCCTGCGCCGGCCGGTTCCCTTCCCTCCGCACCGCGCGACGATACTGGTTTTCGACCTCAGCGCGGCCTTCCTCGAGCTGCGTAACAGCCATCTGTACGCCTTCCAGCAGGTCAAGCGGCTCGAAGCCAGTGACGACGATGGGCACGTGCCAGCGCCGGCTGATCGGGGTGTACTCCTCCCAGCCCATGACCGTGCACACATGCCCGGCTGCCAAAAATCCATGGATGCGGCAGTGGGGTGATCCCAAAATGGCTTCCATGGCTGGCGGCACAAGGACATGCGCCACGAGAACGGAGAAATTGCGAATGCCTTCGCGCTCGGCTTGCCAGACCGCCATGGCATTGGCGGGGGCCGTGGTCTCGAAGCCGACTGCGAAGAAAACCACCTCTCGGGCGGGATTCGCGCGCGCCAGTTTTAACGCGTCGAGAGGCGAATAAACGATGCGCACATCGGCGCCCGACGCCTTCACCTCCAGCAAGCTCTTCGACGATCCGGGGACGCGCAGCATATCGCCGAAAGAGCAGAAGATGGTCTCCGGCCGGGCGGCAATGGCGATGGCTTTATCGATCAGCTCGACCGGAGTCACACAGACAGGACAACCCGGGCCGTGCACCAAGGTGATTTCCGGCGGCAGCAGGTCCATCAACCCGCTCTTGACGATGGTGTGCGTCTGGCCGCCGCAGACCTCCATGAGTGTCCACGGCCGGCGCACTATACGGCGAATGAAGCGCGCCACTTGGGCCGCCGCCGAGCTCTCCCGGTATTCGTCGAGAAATTTCACGGGCTTTCCAGTTCCTCTAGTTGTTCCATTTCCCGCAAGGTCTCGAAGATCTTTTGCGCCTCGGCCTCATCCACAACACTCAAAGAGAATCCTACGTGCACCAGGACATAATCTCCGACCGCAGCCTCCGGCGTGTAGGCCAAGCACACCTCTTTCAGCACGCCACCGAAGTCCACCTTGCCCCGGCGAAAGTTGAGGCCTTCCTCCTCAATGACGCTAACTACCTTGCCCGGCACCGCCAGACACATGTCCTAACCTCCTTGCCTGAGCGCCGCGATGACCGCCTGTCCCAGCGCGATGCCGCCGTCATTGGGAGGAACACGCTGGTGCGTGTACACCTGGAACCCAAGCGCTTCGAGCTTCGCCACCGTACGCTCTATCAAGTATCTATTTTGAAAGACGCCGCCGCTCAGCGCCACCTGGGGAACGCCTGCCTGGTTCGCGACATGGGCAATCCAATTCACCAGAGCGTTATGAAATCGGGCGGCGATAAGCGACGGACCTTCGCCGCTGCTGACATCCCGGCGCACAGCCTCGATCATTGGCGCCCAGTCGCCGCCGACGAATGGATAGGCATCGTCGATCGCTTCGTGAATCTGTCGCTCCAACAGCATGGCTGCCTGCCCCTCGAAACGGCTCTCATTAGCGACGCCCGTCATAGACGCGACAGCGTCGAACAGACGGCCGACGCTGGTGGTCCAAGGGGCGTTCACACCGCGCGACAGCATCTGTAATACTACCCATCGCTCGGGCCGCTCCGGAACCGCCTCCGGTCCAAGCGCAGACGCCAGCAGACTCGCGGCGGAACGCCAGCCCTCGCGCACTGCAGCCTCGCCACCCGGCAGGCGGAACGGGCGGAGGTGCGCAATGCGCTCGAACTTCTTGCCATCTGCGAGGAAAAATTCCCCACCCCAGACCGTCCCGTCGGTTCCATAGCCGGTGCCGTCCCAGGCAACTCCCAGGTACGGCCCGCGAAGCCCGTTTTCCGCAGCACAGGCGGCTGCATGCGCCTGGTGGTGCTGGATCGGCACCACGGGCAGCCCCGAGTCCAGTGCCCAGCGTGTTGAGGCGTAATCGGGATGCAGATCGCATGCCACCAGCTTGGGCTCGAAGCGATAGAGCCGGCAGAGATCGGCGATGGCGCGCTCGAAAGCGTGCCGCGCCTCCAGGGTATCCAGATCTCCCACGTGCTGGCTCAGAAAAACCTGCTTGCCGAGGGCAATGGCGACGGAATTCTTCAAGTGGCCACCGACAGCGAGTACGGGCGGGAGATCGCATCCCACAAATACCGGAAGGGGCGCATATCCCCTGGCTCGCCGCATCACGCTGGCACGGCCGCGCGATACGCGAGCCACCGAGTCGTCGCAGGGACGGGCAATGGGACGGTCGTGCACGAGAAATAGATCGGCGATGCCGCTCAAGCGGGCGCGGGCCTCGTCATTATCTGTGGCGATCGGTTCGTCACTCAGATTGCCGCTCGTTGCGACCACGGGAAAAGGGAACAATTCCATGAGCAGGTGATGCAGCGGTGAATACGGCAACATGACACCCAGAAATGGTGAAGAAGACGCAACGTTGGCAGCGATGCCGGGTCGTCCATTCGGCTGCAACAGCACGATCGGCGCCGCCGAAGACGTCAACAACCGTTCCTCGGCTGGCGAGACCTGGCAATAGTACCGAATCATCTCGAGCGAAGGCATCATCAGCGCGAAGGGTTTCTCCTCGCGCCGCTTGCGCGTACGCAGCCTGGCCACCGCATCGGCTTGCCGCGCATCCACCAGTAACTGAAATCCGCCAATTCCTTTAAGTGCGACAATGCCACCCGCGAGAATGGTTTCGGCCCCTCGCGCGAGGACCGTCTGCTCTACCCGCGCGCCTTGCTGCTCCGCCCACACCCGGGGGCCGCAGCGCGGACAAGCAATCGGTTGTGCATGAAAGCGGCGGTCG
>JASHOO010000384.1 GCA_030041035.1 Bryobacteraceae bacterium
GCCCAGCACGCGCTTGTGCTGGCGGGGCTCACCACGCTTGGAACGCAGGCGGCTGCGGAGTTTGTGTGCCGGACCAAGCGGCTCGAGGAGTTGCTCGGCGCCCTGGGCCTCTCCGCAAAAGGCCCCTTCCCCCTCTTTGAAGCCGTGCTCAGGGTCAAGGTCAGCGGAGGAGTTCCGGTGCAAAGTGATCTGGTAGCGGTGCACAGTCACAAATAACGCGGCCGGCGTATATTCTGGAGTTATGTGGCAGGGTCTGATCGCACTGTGGCTGGCGAGTGCGTCCAGCAGCGCACACGCGCGGGGCGTGGACCTTTACAAGCACCAAAAGTATATCGAGGCGATCGCCACACTTGAAGAGGCAGTGAAAGCGGAGGCGCCGGATTCGAGCGACTTTCGAGAGTCGGCGCTGCTGATTGGCCAGAGCTACTTTATGCTGTCTCAAGCGCCCAAGGCGATCCCCTGGCTCGAAAAAGTGACCAGCGTCAACGAAGCGAACTACATGCTGGGCTATGCCTATCTGCAAAGCGGACAGCCAGACCGCTCTGAGGCTGCCTTTGCCCGTCTGTTCGATTTGAACCCAGCGAGTGCCGCAGGACACCTGGTTGCCGGCCAGATGATGTACAAGAGGGAATTCCGGGACGAAGCCACCGCTGAGGTGCGAAAGGCGCTGACGCTCAACCCGAACCTGCCCCAGGCTCACTTTTTGCTGGCCGAGGCGGCCATCGCACGTGGCGAGCTGGATGAGGCCATCCGATTACTCGCCAAGGAGCTGGAAATCGACCCGAACTTTTCGATGGCTTGGTACCGGCTGGGAGATGTGTACGCACGGCAGCAACATTGGGACCAGGCGATCCCGCACTTGCAGCGCGCGGTGTGGCTCAACCCGAACTATAGCGGGCCCTACATTCTGCTCGGCAAGTGTTATTACAACACCAAGAACTTCAGCAATGCCGAAGGGATTCTGCGCCACGCAGTGGAACTGGACCCGAAGAACTACGCCGCCAACTATTTGCTCGGCCGGACTCTTATCTCGGAAGGCCAGATGGAAGAAGGACGCGCTCAACTGGAAAAGCTGAAGTCGCTGCCGCATTGAGGCCGTGGACGCCGCCGCTCACTTGTGGTTCATTATGTCGGCTAACTGGGCTTCCTTAGCAGCCTTAACTCTGGCTCCCTGGGCGAAAGCGGCCTTACTGCCTGGCAAATCGCCAGTCATGCGCAGGGTCTGTCCGAGAGTGTTATAAGGCCCCGGATCGTCCGGCCGGAGACGGATGGCCTCGCGCAACGCAGAGAGGGCTTCGCTCAGCTCGCCTTTCTGCTTGAGAGTCGTCCCGAGGATGAACCACGCCTCACCGTAATCCGGCCGGAGACGGATGGCCTCCCTCATTTGTGCGATAGCCTGGTCGAAATCGCCGGCTTGCCACCAGGAGATGCCTAGCGTGTAGTGCGCTTCGGCCATGCTCGGGTCGAGTTCGATGGCCTTTGCGAACTCCGCTCTGGCGTGGTCGAGATCGTCCTGGTATTTCAGTGCGAGGCCGAGATTGTAGTGGGCGGCCGCGAGAGACGGATCTTTCGCGAGGAGAACACGGAACTGTGCGATAGCATGATCGAGGTCGCCTTTGAGCAGATACGCGGCGCCGATGTTCATGGCGGCGTTGACATTGCCCGGATCCCGCTCCAGAACACTCTGTAATTCGGCGATCGCCTTGTCGGCTTCCCGCGTCTGGATCAGCATGTTGCCGTAGTTATTGCGGGCGTCGAGGTTTCCCGGATTGAGCTGCGCGGCGTGACGGTAAGCATCGACGGCGTGGGCAAGATCGTCCGCCTTCTGGTACGCGTCGCCCAAGCGGCTCCAGATATCCGCATTACCGGGGTGAAGCTCGGTGGCGGTCTCAAACTCGGCGGCAGCCTCCAGGTACCGACCGGCCGCAAAAAGGGCTTCCGCGAGGTGGGAGCGGTAGGCCAACGACTTTGGATCTAGCCCGGCCGCCCTCTGGAGCTCGGAAACGCAGTGCGGATAGTCCTTATCCAGGCAATATGCGACACCGAGATGATAGTGCGCCAAGGTGAAACTGTCGTTCAGGGTGATGGCTTTTTGGAACTCTTGCTCTGCATCCGCATTGCGTTTAAGGACCGCGAGAAGAAATCCGACTTGGTCGTGCAGCTCAGCAGACTGCGGAGCGAGATCGCAAGCCTTCCGAAAGGCCTCGAGGGCTCCGACTGCGTCTCCTTTTGCCATGAGCGTGCGTCCTTGATCGACCGCCTGCTGCAGTTCATTGGAATTTTGTGCAAGACCGACAGTTGCGGCGCAGAACAGAACACAGCAGAGCTGTTTCATCCCGGTGAGAGATCCTACCGCCCAGTATAGCTGCACAATGACGCGGCGACGCTCGATCCTGATATACTAGTCGCCATATTCGGCAGGCAGGGGATGCCACGTGCAGCTCAGAATTGCGTTTAGGCTTCGGGCGGTGGCAGTCTGCGCTGGTTTCGCGCTGGCAGTGACAGCGGCTTGGGCGCAGACGGATGAGGATAGCGCGCGCCGCGAGTACGACGCCAAGATTCGAGAAACCTATAATTTCAGGTTTGGAAATGGCAACCTTTCCGCGCCCGGGAATGCAGCGGCAGTGGGTAGCGGTTTTATTCCGCCCAGCGCGTTTCTGAGCGCGGAATATTGCGCTCGCTGTCACGAGGAAGCGTACAGCCAGTGGCGCCAGGCGTTACATTCCAATTCTTTCCGCACGCCCTTCTACCGGGCCAGTGTCAATATTCTGGCGCGCACTAAAGGTATCGAGTTTACGCGGCATTGCGATAGTTGTCACAATCCGATTGGCGTGCTTTCGGGTGCGCTGACGCAAGACTCGCAAGTCGATCGCAGCTTCGACGAAAACGGCCTGACGTGTACGACGTGCCATTCCATACAAAAACTGGAATCGACCAACGGCAACGGTGGATTTGTGATGGGCATTCCGTCGGTG
>JASHOO010000385.1 GCA_030041035.1 Bryobacteraceae bacterium
TCGGCGACCACCGCGAAACCCATGCCGGCCTCGCCCGCCCGCGCCGCTTCCACCGCTGCGTTCAACGCCAGGATATTGGTCTGGAACGCAATCTCGTCGATGACCTTGATAATCTTCGCCACCTTGTCGCTCGAGGCGTTGATCTCCTTCATCGAAGCCACCATCTGATCCACCACTCGGTTGGCTTCTTCAATCCGTCCCGCCGCTTCACCCATGAATTCCGCGGCCGACTTGGAGTTGGAGGCGTTCTTCTGCGTCATGGAGTGGATTTCTTCAGCCGAAGCCGAGGTCTCCTCGAGCGACGCCGCCTGTTCCGAGGCCCCCTGCGCCAGCGCCTGGCTCGAGGCCGAGACCTGGCCGGAGGCGCCAGTCACCTGCTGGGCGCTATCATTCATCTCCGCGGTCACACGCCGCAGCGCGGCATTGATCTGCCGCACCATGAAAACGCCCACGCCGCCGATCGCGAAGCAGACAACTGTCAAGACGACCGCGATCCAGTAACTGCGCGAGGTCTCTGCCGCCGCTTTTTGTGCCGATGCCGCCAAGACGTCTTTTTGAGCCTGTGATAGGTCGTCGGCGCCCTTATACATCTGGTTGGCTAGGTCAACGGTCTTGTCCACAAGCGCGTTTAGCTCGCCGCCAAACTGCTGGTTGGCGCTGAGCGTTGCGATCTGCTGGTACATGGGCAACCAGGCCGTATGGGCCGTTGACACTGTCTCCAAAGCCTGCCTTCCGCGGTCCGTCACCAACATCGGTCGCAGGTCCGCAATGAGCTTCTCAAGCTTGGCTGCACTCGCGCGGAACGCCTGGTTCGCCGTTTCGGCCTTGCCCGAGTCCTTCATCATCGAGAAAAGGATCAAGCCCCGCTGGGCGGCCCTCAAATCGGAAACGGCCATGCTCATCTGACTCACCATGTCCGTCTTGATGGCGTTTTCACCGGTTGTGGACTCCAAATCCTTCCCCAGACTGCTCACCGACGACAGTCCCGACCACGCCAGCCCCAACGTCAGCACCACCATGGCGCCGAACG
This sequence comes from Bryobacteraceae bacterium, assembly GCA_030041035.1. Taxonomy (GTDB): domain Bacteria; phylum Acidobacteriota; class Terriglobia; order Bryobacterales; family Bryobacteraceae; genus QHXW01. The sequence goes on from JASHOO010000385.1 coordinate 1,031, forward strand.
CCAGCATCAACTTCTTTCCAATCGTCATCTGCGAATTCACCTAGATTCTCCCTTTGCTGTCATTCCAACTGTCGTCGTACTCCTACTGCACCACTGACTCCAACCCCTGCAATTCCTGGCTGCTCAGAACCTGGTCGATATCCAGCAGAATCTTGACCTTGCCCTTGCTCTTGGCCATGCCCAGAATGTAAGGCGTCACGACACCCGAGCCGAATTCCGGCGTATCCTCGATATCGCCTGCAGCCAGGTTCAGAACCTCGGAAACTCCATCCACCACAATGCCCATCAGCAGCACGCTCGCCTGGAACTGCACTTGCACCACGATGATGCAGGTGCGCTGCGTGTATTCCATTTCCGGAAGCCCGAACTTCAGGCGCAGATCCACCACCGGCACTACCTTGCCCCGCAAGTTGATGACGCCTTTGACGTGGGCGGGTGTCTGCGGGACTGCGGTGATGTCCTGCACGCCCATGATTTCCCGCACCTTCAGCACCTGGATCGCGAACTCCTCCCGTGCTAATTGAAAGGTGAGGTACTTGCCGGCGCGCTCATCCGTTTTCGTAGCGCCCTCGCGCGGATTCGTCAGAACTGCTGTTTCCATGGTTTCTCCTATCAGGCCTCTAGGGCAGGCGCCCACAGGCTGGGCTCATGTGCCAACTCAACACTCTCATCGTCGTGTCACGCGCAAAGCTTTAGTACCCCGAACCCTAAACTGTTCCCGTGCAACAGCCGAAAGAAACCCTGGACCTGGGGGGCATGCAGGCGCCGGTCACAGAGCTGGTTATGGAGTTCGCACGGCAGGTCCGTCTGCCGGAATCCGAAGGGCAGCAAGACATTTACCTGCGCACGCTGGTGGCAGAATTTGCGAGCAATACCGCCATGATTAAGCGCGATATGCGCCGCCTGCTGGAAAAAGACCCCCGCCTGTTCCTGCGCGCGGCGTGTCGCATTCTCAGGCAATCGCCTGAGGGGCCGGGAGCCGCGTACCTGGCCGACTTACTCCGCTCCAGCCCGGAAATGCTCAACGGCCTCCTCGATCCCGAACTGTTGCCGCTGCGGTCGGCCGTGGCCCTCGCGCAGCTCTGGGTGAAGCGGGAGCCTTTGCTGGATATCAAGCTCCTGCAGGTCGGATTTCCCACCGATTCGGCCGCCGTCGACAGATCTACGGCGCAACGCGCGCTGGCCATCGTTCAGGAGTTGCCTGCTGAGAGACACCTGCTGTTGCCTCTGGCCCGACTGATGCGCAACCCGGACGCGCAGGTGCGGCTGACCGCTACCGCGCTATTCGGGCGCGCCAGCAACAGTCCGGAATGGGTGCGGAAACGGCTGGCGGAGGCGGACGCGGAAGTGCGCGCGCTCGCGGTAACCAGCCTTTGGGGGGTGGATACCCAGTCCGCCGGTGCTGTGCTGCGCGAAGCGGCCCGCGATCCGGACCCGCGCGTCGCCGCCAACGCCTGGATCGGCCTGCACTCGGCCGGCGCTCCGGAGGCCATCTCGAGCCTCAAGGCCATGGCCGTACAGGTCGATCCTAAAACCCGTGCTGCCGCGGCCTTCGCCATGGGCCAGACGCTTCACGCCGGTTTCAGGACGGCTTTAGAAGACCTGCTCAAAGACCGGGACCCGCATGTGCGCGGCCAAGCCCTTCAGGCCCTCATCCGGGTGCAGCGGTGCTCCGCCCGCAACGATACCCATACAACCCCCGCACTCGTGCCCGTGAATCGCTAACCGTTACTGCTGTTGGTCCGCAGGCTTCTCGCCCTGCCGGTACAGGGTCGGGGGCTTACGCTTATTCTCCGTCTCAGCCTGCTTTTTTTCTTCGGCCTTTTTCGCCTCCAGGTCTTTCGGCTGCATCATGGATTCGATTTCTTTCTTCTCTTTCGCATCCTCAGCCTGCACCTCGGCCGCTCGCTTCCCCAGGTCCTCCTCCGAGCCCTCCAGCGAATCGCGCGTGGTTTCGATCGCCTGCTGCAAAACGAAGTCAAAGCGCGGCAGATCCTTGGGCTGGCTCTCCTGAATCTTCTCCAGGCCCGCCAGCACCTCCTTTTCACCCGACTTGACCGCGCCCATCCCCTCCTTAATATCCAGCTTGCGGCGCAGCGCATCGTCGGCCACCGTGTCGATGGCGTCAATGATTTGACTGAGATCTTCGAGCGCGTTGTGCACCAGGATCGAACGGCCCTCCTTGTCCTTGCCGAGCGCACTTTGCGCGATGTTCAGCCGTTGTTTGGCCAGATGCAGGTAAAGCCGCAGCCGGTCATTGGGGTCCTGCGCCAGCCGGACCTGGTCGGCCTCATCAGCGGTGAGAAAATCGCGCTGTGCGAGCAGGGGCCCCGCAGCCAGCAGAGTCAGCAGCAGCACTTCACATTTCATTTCTTTTTCCCCATGATGCCATCCAGCCAGGCATCGTGAATTCTTTGCACCGCTTCCGCCACCCGCTCCTCCGCTGCGCGATCCGCCACGCTCATCTGGTCGCGGAAGCTATCAAGTTTTCGCAGCAGCTCCCGCGACTTCAGCTCGGCTTGCTTGAAATGTTTCGGGCTGCGGCTCGGGTCCTTGCCGGTTTGTTTGAGCGCGCTATCGGCCAGTTCGACCGAGCGCTGCACCTCCGTCAGACGCGCCACCGCCACCGCGTCTTCGCCTTTGGCATAAGCTTCGCGCGCCTGTTTGAGCGCGTCATCCGCATTATCCAGAGCGGCATGAGCGCGCTTTTCCAGATTCGGCTCGGCCTCCACGCGCGCCAGGTCATCATCCGGCGCCGGCGTGGGTTGTGCCAGGGCCGCGCAACCAACCAGCAACAGAATCGCAAGTCTCATCTCTGGCCCAAGATTCTCCGGATGGTGATCATTCTATGGCGTGCCTGGAACTCCTGGTCCGGGTTCTGGCCGCCGCTCGTGGACAGAAACTTTTCATACGCCTCCAGCGCCGGCCGGTAATCGTGCAGCCGGTCCAGAATGATGGCGCGCAGGAAGTAGTCGCCGGGAATCTCGTTGCCCAGCGCGTGCACCCGGTCGAGCGCCGCCAGCGCCTGCGGATACTGTTCCGCCGAATTCAGAACCGCGGCCAGTTCATTCCAGACCTCCCGGGAATCCGGCGCGAGCTTCGCCGCCGCAGCGAACTGGTTGGCCGCCGGGATAAACTGCCGTGCATCGCGCAATTGACGGCCATAGCGCATGTGAAGATCGAAATTCTCCGGCGCCGACGCCACCGCCTGGTCCAGTTGCGCCAGCCCTTTTTGCGGCTCCTTGTTCATCTGGTATGCCGTGGCCAGTGCCAGCCGGTTCGACGTTGTGGGATCCCGGGCTACCGCCTTCTCCAGATATGGAATCGCATCGGTGTACTGCTGGCTTTCGAGTAGCAGCGTGCCCATCCGTCCCTCGGCCGCTGCGTCGCCCGGAAACTGCCGGTAGATCGCGATCGCCTCTGCGGGCTGGTGGTTCTGCTCATAGAGGGCGGCCAGTTCCAGAAGCGCATGGTTGAAGTTCGCGTCCAACTGCGCAGCTTTGCGAAAATGCCCCGCGGCCTCCTCCAGCCGGCCTTGCTGGGCCTGTGCGCGCCCCAGCCCGAGTTCGGCCGCGGCCGACTTCGGATCCATCTCCGCCGCGGTCCGGTAATGCGCCTCAGCTTGCGCCGCGTCGCCGGATGCCAGCAAAGCTTCCGCCAGATGCCACTGTGGCCGGAATTCTTTGGGCTTCGCCTGCGCCGCCGCGTCTAGTAGCGGCACGGCCTCTTTGGCCCGTTTCTCGCGCACCAGCAAAATGCCCAGGTTCAATTCGGCCTGATACAGTCCCGGCTTCAACGCGAGCGTTTTCTGATATTCGGGTATGGCCTCCGCGTCCTTTCCGAGCAGGCTGTAGGCGAGCCCGAGGTGGAAATGCGCCGTGTAATCGTTCGGGTCGGCTTCGACCGCCTGGGAAAACAGTTGCGCGGCCTGGTCGTATTGTTTGGCGTCCAGCGCCTTCAGACCTTCGGCTTGGAAATCCGCTGCTGGCGCGAACAGAAGGAGCAGGCACGCGCCGGTGACCCACATACCCTCATTCTACTGCCCCCCTGCATCCTACTGCCCCCTTGCAGCGGGAGCGGCGGAAGCCAGGCTTGCGCAGCCCCTTGCGGTTTTAAGCCGACCCGACCAGAGACACGAGCTTCGCCACGATATCGTTAGTGGCGAGGGCTTGCGCGCTCAACTCCTCGCCCGCAGACGCACTCTGCTCGGCGTGCGCCGCAGCCGATTGCGTAACCTGCTCCATCTGGCTGACGGCCTTGGCGATCTGTTCGATGCCGCGTGCCTGTTCCGTGCTGCCGGACTTCACCGCATCCACCAGGTTGTTGATCTCCGCCACCTTAGTGGTAATGTCGTGAATGCCCTTCGCCACCAGGTCCAGCTTGGTCTTGCCGGCGTGAGATTTCGCAATGGAGTCCTCGATCAGCGTGGCCGTATCCTGCGCCGCCTGCGCGCTGCGCTGCGCCAGATTGCGCACTTCGTCAGCCACCACCGCAAAGCCCATCCCGGCTTCGCCTGCGCGCGCCGCTTCGACTGCGGCATTCAATGCCAGAATGTTGGTCTGAAACGCAATTTCGTCGATCACCTTGATGATCTTGGCAATCTGATCGCTCGATGCGTTGATCTCCTGCATCGAGCCGATCAGCTTTTCCAAATGTACGTTGGCCGTCTGGACCAGCTCCGTCGCCTGCATCGTTAAATCGGCGGCCGCGCGCGAGTTGTCCGCGTTTTTGTGCGTCATCGACGTGATTTCGGACGCCGAAGCCGATGTTTGCTCGAGCGACGCCGCCTGTTCCGACGTCCCCTGCGCCAGCGACTGCGCCGAACTCGAAACCTGCGACGCCGCGCTCGTCACCTGATCGGAGCTGGCTCTTAGATCCGTGGTCACTTCGCGCAGCAGCCGGCTGATCCCGAAGATCAGCAGCGGCAGCGCTGCGCTCACGATCAGGCTGGCCGCCAACAGCAGGCAGGCAATCCACCGGCTCTGCACCACCGTGGCTCCGGCGTCCTTGCCCGCCGCGACCATCACATCCCGCTGCCCGTCGGCCAACACCTTCGCCGCCTTGTCGACCTCCTCCAGAATCGGGTACATCTTGTCGCGAACCACACCGTGCGCCTCCTCGTAATGATTGCCCCCGATATCCCGCAGAAACTCCTCATAGAGCGGTGCCCACGCCGAAACAGCATCTTCGATACTCTGCAGTGCCTTCTTGCCGTTCGAATCCGAAATAGACAGACGCAGCTCCGCCACCTGCTCGTGGACTCGCGCCGCCATGGCCGCAAACTCGCGGCCACTGTTCTCAAATCCGTCCATGGTGTGGCAAACCGGACATGCAATGTCGTCCGATGACGCGCTGACGCCATCCAGCTTCTTGATGTGGTTCACCACGTAGGTCAGTTGCGCCGACTTCGCCTGCTCCACCATCTCCCGCAGCCCCAGCCGTACCGTCCCTACCAGATCCATGGTCCGCGCCGTGTTGGCCTCCAGCGCTCCACCCAGCCTCCCAATGGCATGCAGCGCATACCAGCTCAGCCCCAGCGTCAGCCCCAGCATGGCGCCGAAGCCCGTCATCAGTTTCTTGCCGATAGTCCATGATTTCATTTGAAAATCCTGCTTGAGAACGACCGGCTCATTGGCGAGCGGTACCGGTCCTAAAGGCTTATCGGCAGCAACCGGGGATACTTTAGCCTATCCCTCGCACCCCTCGAGCCTCTTCTTCAAGAACCTGCGCTCAGGCTCCGAGCACGCACACCCCATGGCTGCCCGAAAGCAGGCCGCCGCTTCCTCCCGCTTCCCGACTTCCAGCAGCAGGTGCCCGCGCACGGCAAGCCGCAGATAGTAATCGCGCAGCTTCGGATCATTCTCCAGCGCCTCGATGCTGGCCAGCGCCGGCCCGGCGCCATATACCTTGGCCACTGCTACCGCGCGGTTCAGCTCTACCACCGGAGACGCATTGAGCGCCAGCAGCTGATCGTACAACTGCAAAATCAACGGCCAATCCGTTGCCCGCTCCGCCGCGGAGCGTGCGTGCGTGGCCGCAATTGCCGCGTGCACATGGTACTCGGATACCTCGTCGCCCGCCATGGATCGGTCGAAGTGGTGAAATCCCAGCGCGGTCAAGCGCCCGTCCCACCGGCTCCGGTCCTGGTCGTCCAGCAACACCAGGTCGCCGGCCGCATCCACGCGCGCCCCGAGACGCGCCGCTCCGAGCGCCATCAGCGCCACCAGCGCATGCACACGCGGCTCGGCAATGGACGACGCCGCTACCAGCCGCCCCAGCCGCAGCGCTTCCATGCAAAGGTCACGCCGGATCAGTTCTTCCCCCTCGTGCGCCGCATACCCCTCGTTGAACAGGAAGTACAAGACCTCGAGCACCGAGTCGAGACGCCGGCGCAGCTCTCGACCGCGCGGCATCTCGAGCGTCAGCCGCCCCAAGCGAATCTGCCGCTTGGCGCGTGCCAGCCGCTGTGCTACGGTCGCTTCTTCCGCCAGAAACGCCCGCGCGATCTCGCGCACGCTGAAGCCGCCCACCGTCTTGAGGCTCAACGCTACGCTTGCGTCCCGCCCCATCTCCGGATGGCAGCACATGAACATCAGGCGCAGTTCATCGTCGCGAAGCTGCTCGTCGATGTCCGGATCGTCTGCCCGCAATGCCGCCCACCGCGTGAGTTCGGCAACTATGGCCTCGGTCTTCTCCCCCAGCATCTGGCGTCGGCGTAAAACATCGATCGCCGCGTTGTGGGCTACGCGAAAAAGCCAGGCCGCGGCGTTCCCCGGCACGCCCTGATAAGGCCATGTCTGGAGAGCGCGCAGCATCGCTTCCTGCACGCTCTCTTCGGCGAGATCGAGATTCGCCGGGCCGGCCAGACGCGCCAGGTGCGCCACCATGCGGCCCGCCTGGTGCCGGAACAGATGCTCCACCAGCGGCCCGGCTTCGGCCGTCGCTACGTCCCCCAAACCTTCCTCACTTCGATCGTGCCGCCGTACTCCAGCGTCGGATGATCCAGCGCCAGCCGCACCGCCTCTTCGTAATCCGCCGCGTCAATCGTGTAGTAGCCGCCCAGCACTTCTTTGGTCTCGCTGTACGGCCCATCGACCACGCGCGGTTTTCCTCCGCGCACCGCCCGCATCACACGGCCCGCATCCCCTTCCAGCCTTTTAGCGTCCACCGTAAAGGACTTTTTGGTCCAGGCTAGGTACTTCTCCGTAGCCTTCTGCATTTCCTCCGGGCTGAGCGTCTGCCAGTTCGCCGGATCACCGTAAACCAGTAGCATGAATTGAGACATCGTTTCTCCTATCCTACGCGTCCTTTTCAGACTTAGTGATGGCCGCGATGCAATGACGAACTGGAACCCTCGAAATCGACAGGCTGAAAAAAAATTTCCATAGAACTACGCCACTGAAACACTTGACCGGACCCGCGCCCTAGCGATATGGTGTTACGGTTTGAAGAAACAGACCCGGAAAAAGCTGGAGCAGCGGCTCGACGGCCTCGAATACCGCCAGCAGGCTCGGGAACAACAGCGCGCCGAACGCCAGAAAGCCTACCGTCTGGCCGCCATGATGCGCGAGCAGGGTACTTTGCGCGGCGCCCGCAAGTACTTCGAGCTGAAATCCATTCCCTACCACGAATCGGTCGATGCCTTAACCGGCTGCCATGAGCTCACCGTTCCCCGCCAGATCACCCTCTCCTACGACGCCGAGGGCCGCTTCGTTTCCAGCCGTCCCCCCGGTCTGAACGTGGGCCGCTAAACTCCACCCTAAATCCTTCCCACCCCTACGCCGATAGTCTCTATGGACACCGGTCCAACGGAGCTTCCCGGCTCAAATGTTTGCCATCATCGGAATCGTGGTGGTCTTCGGCGCCATTGCCGGCGGCTACCTCATGGAGCACGGCAACATCCGGGTGCTCCTGCAGCCCGCCGAGCTGCTCATCATCCTGGGCGCCGCCATCGGCACCATTCTCATCGCCAATCCACTGCCCATCATTATCCGGATTGGCAAGGGAGTCGTCGGTATCTTCACTCCCAGCGCGTTCAGCAAACAGTTCTATCTGGAACATCTCAAGATGCTCAACGAGCTGTTCCACTACGCGCGCAAGCATGGCGCCGCCAAGCTCGAAACCGACGTCGAAGAGCCGCAGAAAAGCCCGGTGTTCTCCAAGTATCCGCGCTTTCTCGCCAACCATCACGCGCTGCAATTCGTTTGTGACACCCTGCGCATGTACATCACCGGCGGCGTCGGCTCTTTCGAGCTCGATCAGATGATGGAACTCGACATGGAAGTGCACCACCACGAGGCCAGCGCCCCCGTGGCGGCGCTCTCTACCGTGGCCGATTCGCTGCCCGGCCTGGGAATTGTCGCCGCAGTGTTGGGCGTAGTCATCACCATGGGCGCCTTGGGCGGCCCGCCCGAGGAAATCGGCCACAAAGTCGCCGCCGCCCTGGTCGGCACATTTCTCGGCATTCTGCTGTGCTACGGCCTGTTCGGCCCCCTCGCCGCCAATATGGGCAAAGCCAACGACGCCGAAGCGCAGTTCTATCACTGCCTCCGCGTCGCCGTCGCCGCCTTCGTCCGTGGCTCCGCCCCCATCCTCTCGGTGGAGTTTGCCCGCCGTACCATCCCCGCCGACGTGCGCCCCACCTTTCAGGAGATGGAGGCCTTCTGCAAAAACCGCCCCCCCGGGCCTCAGGCCGCTCCCGCGCCCGAGGCTGCCCCCGCTGAGAAAGCCAGCTAGCCTATGCCCGAGCCCGAAAGCGCGTCACCGCCCGTCATCATCATCAAAAAAAAGTCGGGCCACGGCGGCCACCACGGCGGTGCCTGGAAAGTCGCCTACGCCGACTTCGTCACCGCTATGATGTCCCTGTTCATCGTGCTCTGGCTCCTCAACACCAATCAGAAAATCCAGAAGGCCGTCGCCGCCTACTTCAAGGATCCCGCCGGCGTCGGCAAGCTGGCCGGCAGCAGCAATGTCGCCGGTCCGGGTGAGTCCCTCACCGTCGACAAAGACAACATGGGCAAGCTCAAGGAAAAACTCGAGCAGGTCATGAAGCAAATGCCCAAGTTCGACCAGATGAAAGACAACGTCCAGCTCAGCGTCACCAGCGAGGGCCTGCGCGTCGAGCTGCTCGAGACCGCCAAGGGCATGTTCTTTGAAAGCGGCAACGCCCACCCCACCGAAAACGGCGAGCAATTGCTAATCCGCTTGTCTCAGGAATTGGGAAAAATCCCCAACACCATTCTCATCGAGGGCCACACCGATGCCGCCCCGTACTCCGGCGGCGGCGACTACACCAACTGGGAACTCTCCACCGACCGCGCCAACTCCGCCCGCCGCCTGATGGAGTCCAACGGCCTGGGTCCCGCCCAGGTGAAACAGATCCGCGGCTTCGCCGATCAGCGGCTCCGCATTCCGGATGACCCCACCAATCCCGCCAACCGGCGCGTTTCCGTGATCGTCCAATATCTCAATCCGCCGGTGCCCACTGCACCCGAGCCCGCAGCCAAACCGTCTCCCGGTACGCCTGCGAAATCCGCTGCCCCACCGCCCTCTGTCGCTCCACCAGCGGCAAAACCGTCTCCCATGCCGCCCGCAAGCGCGTCACCCGCGGCGGCCGCCAAACCCGCTCCCCCGCTTCCCAAAAAATAACGCGCCCCGTAGGGGCCGCGCATGGCCGGTCCACTCCTCACAACTCCACCTTCCGCAGCCGCAGCGCGTTGCTGATCACTGAAACCGAGCTGAACGTCATCGCCGCGCTCGCAATCATCGGACTCAGCAGCAGCCCCACAAACGGATACAGCACCCCCGCCGCCACCGGCACGCCCACAATGTTGTACACGAAAGCAAAGAACAGGTTCTGCCGGATGTTGCGCATGGTCGCGCAGCTCAGTCGCCGCGCCCGCACGATGCCCTCCAGATCGCCGCGCACCAGCGTAATGCCCGCACTCTCCATGGCCACGTCCGTGCCCGTTCCCATGGCGATCCCCACCTGCGCCTTGGCCAGTGCCGGAGCATCGTTGATGCCATCGCCGGCCATCGCGACTACCCGTCCTTCGCTTTGCAATTTCCCTATGATCTCCGCCTTCTGGTCCGGCAGCGCCCCGGCCTCAATCCGGTCAACTCCCACCTTCCGCCCCACGTGTTCCGCTGTTGTCCGGCTGTCTCCGGTGACCATGATCACGCGCACACCTTCGGCGCGCAGGGCCCGAATCGACGCCCCCGCCGATTCCTTAACCGGATCCGCGATTCCGATCATCCCCGCCACTTTGCCGTCCACGGCGACAAACATCACCGTATCCCCGTCGCGGCGCCATTCTTCCGCACTCTCCGCAAACTGCTGCGTCGCGATACCCAACTCACCCAGCAGACTTGCATTGCCCGCCGCCACCGAGTGTCCCTCCACCGTCCCCGTCACACCGCGCCCCGGAAGCGTTCGCACCTCCGCCGCTGGCGGAATGGCCACGCCGCGCTCTTCCGCGACACGCACCAGCGCCCCCGCCAGTGGATGCTCGCTGGCCCGCTCTATGCCCGCCGCCAGGCGGATCATCGCGTTCAGGTCCCGGTCCGCCGTCATCGCAGACACCCGAGGGCTGCCTTCGGTCAGCGTACCCGTCTTATCCACTACCAGCGTGTCGACCTTTTCCAGCATCTCGAGCGCTTCTGCATCGCGAACCAGCACGCCCGCCCGCGCCCCGCGCCCGGTCCCTACCATGATCGACATTGGCGTCGCCAATCCCAGCGCGCACGGGCACGCAATCATCAGCACCGCAACCGCGTTCACCAGCCCATACGTCATTCGCGGCTCGGGGCCAATCAGTGCCCACACCACAAACGTCACCACCGCCGCCGCAATCACAGCCGGAACAAAGTACGCCGCCACATGGTCAGCCACGCCCTGAATGGGTGCCCGGCTCCGCTGCGCCTCGCTCACCATGCGCACAATTTGCGCCAGCAGCGTTTCCGGCCCCACCCGCTCTGCGCACATCAAGAAACTCCCTGCCGTGTTCACCGTCGCCCCGGTCACCTTGCTCCCCGCGCTCTTCTCCACCGGTACCGGCTCGCCTGTCACCATGGATTCATCCACCGTGCCCGAGCCTTCCGTGACCACGCCATCGACGGGAATCTTCTCGCCAGGGCGCACGCGCAACACATCACCCGGCTTCACGTCATCCAGCGCAATATCCACTTCCGCGCCATCCGCCCTCACCACGCGCGCCGTCTTCGGCGCGAGACCGAGCAGCGCGCGAATCGCGCTCGAAGTCTGGCTGCGCGCCCGCAATTCCAGCACCTGCCCCACGAGCACCAGCGTCGTAATCACCCCCGCCGCCTCGAAATACACCGGAACCTCGCCCGCGGGTCCGCGAAACGACGCCGGGAACAGGGCAGGGAACAGTGCTGCCACCACGCTGTAGAGATACGCCGTACCCGTTCCCATGGCGATCAGCGTGAACATGTTGGGACTCCGGTGCACCACCGAGGCCCACGCGCGCTCGAAAAACGGCCACCCGCCCCACAACACCACGGGCGTGGTCAGCACCATCTCGATCCAGCCCTTCCAGCGGCCCGCCCCCATGCCGCTCATGGCCATTACCAGAACCGGAGCTGTCAGCACCGCGCTTATCCACAAGCGCCTCTGCATGTCCTTCCGTTCCGGGTTCTCTTCTTCCTCCGCCGTCGCCACACGCGGCTCAAGCGCCATCCCGCAAATCGGACAGGCCCCCGGACCGTTGCGCACAATCTCCGGGTGCATCGGACACGTGTACGTCCCCGCTGAAGGCGCGGCGCGCGTCTCTACCGCCTTTCCACTTGTGTACTTTTGTGGATCGTTACGAAACTTCTCGAGACAACCGACGTGGCAGAAGTACCACTTCTTGCCGCCGTACTCGTAAGCGCCGGCGGCTTTTGATGGTTCCACCGTCATTCCGCAAACAGGATCCCGTGCCGGCTGTTGCACAATCTGAAATGGGGAATTGGATGGGAGCGGCATCATTCATTATCATGGCTGATGCCGCTACGCCCGAAAGGATTCACTACGCGGAACCCTCCGCGCTCCATGGCGCGATTTGGAGCGCGGAGAGGTGGTGAGTTTCTTGGAGCAGGGTGACCCTCCCGAATTCCATCCTCCGAGAGCTTGGATTTCGTTCGCGTCACCCTGGGGTTGACGATGCCTTGGAAATTGCAATCCCCGTGCCACGCTTTGCCATCCACGCCGATCCTTTGAAATCAATTCGTTACCGCCCAGACCCGGCCTGGCCTGCGGTTCGCGCCTATCCGATCGGATAGTGCTACTATCCGAATAGCTAGTCCGGTCGCGCGCCCGCCACAGTTTTCTGTATATTGATGTAGTTATCTCACGAGCGCATGAACCACAGACTGGTCGCCAGAGACGGTCCCCTGAAAGGCTCGGTGTTCTCGCTGGATGCCGGCGAGTTTTCCGTGGGCCGTAATCCGTCCAACCGCCTTTCGGTCAGCGACCCCTCGCTTTCCCGCCAGCATTGTGTCATCAGCATGCGCGGAGGGCAGTTCGAGATCCGCGATCTCGATAGCCGCAACGGTACTTTTGTCAACAGCGTCCCCGTGCACGAGCGCCTGCTCGTCGATGGTGACGAAATCCAGATCGGCAATTCGCTGTTCCTCTTTCTTTCTGAAGACGAGCAGGCCACGCCCCCTCCCTCAGTCCGGCTCGAAGAGCGCAGCCCGCTCAGCGGCGCAACCGTGGTTTTGCGCAGCGAAGATTCCCGTTACTTCCAGTCGGAAAAGGTCGCCACCGTTACGCTGCCCGTCCTGCGCGTGGCGCGCGATCTCAAAGCCCTGGTCAAGATCAGCACCACCATCAATTCCGTGAGCAAGCTTGATTTGCTGGAGCGCGAGCTGATGGCCTGTATCTTCGATGTCGTTCCCGCGGCGCGCGGTACGATCCTGCTCACCGGCGAAGGCCCCGATGAGTTCAGTTCGGTTTTCTCCTGGGACCGGAATCATGGAGCGGTCGAGCCGTTTCCCGTAAGCGGAACCGTGGTGCGCAAGGTCCTCGGCGAAAAAGTCGGTGTGCTCAGCGCCGACGTGACGGGCGATACCGCTCTCGAGGACGCCAAAAGCCTCCTCCTCACCGAGACGCGCTCGCTGCTGGCCGTGCCCCTCACCGTCTTTGACCGCGTTCTCGGCTTGATTTATCTCGATACTGCCGACCCCCGCGCCCGCCTCGACAAGGATCATCTCGAGCTCATGACGGCCGTTGCCGCTGTTTCCGCCACCGCGCTCGAAAACGCCCGCCACGTCGAACGACTCGAGGACGAGAACCGCCGCCTCAAAGCCGAAATCAACATCCAGCACAACATGGTCGGCGAAAGTGCGCCCATGCGCGCGGTCTACCGCTTCGTGTCGCGCGTCGCTGCTACTGAATCCACCGTGCTCATCACCGGTGAAAGCGGTACGGGCAAGGAACTCGTCGCGCGGGCCATTCATCGCAACAGCCCTCGTACTTCTAAACCCTTTGTTGCCATCAATTGTGCCGCTCTGACAGAAACGCTGCTCGAAAGCGAGTTGTTCGGCCACGAAAAAGGCGCTTTCACCGGCGCCGTGGCGCAAAAACGCGGCAAGCTCGAAGTCGCCGATGGCGGCACCGTGTTTCTCGACGAGATGGGCGAGCTCGCCCCATCCCTCCAGGCCAAGCTCCTCCGCGTCTTGCAGGAGCGCGAATTCGAGCGCGTCGGCGGCACCAGGCCCCTTCATATTGATGTGCGGGTTATCGCCGCCACCAACCGCAATCTCGCCGAAAGCGTCAAGACCGGCATCTTCCGCCAGGACCTTTACTACCGTCTGAACGTGGTTTCGCTCGAGATGCCGGCTCTGCGCCAGCGCCGCGAAGACATTCCGCTGCTCGCGGCATATTTCACGGCGCGGGCTAGCGAACGCTCCAAGCGCCACGTCCTTGGCGTTTCGCCCGAGGCCCGCGCTTGCCTCATGAACTACGACTGGCCGGGCAATGTGCGCGAGCTCGAAAACTCCATCGAACGCGCCGTCGTGCTGGGTTCCTCGGACTTCATCCTGCCCGAGGATCTGCCCGAGGCTGTCCTCGAAACCGAGCAGCCTGCCGGCGCCGCTATCACCCAATACCACGAGGCCGTCGCCGAAGCCAAGAAACAGGTCATCCTGCGCGCTGTCGAGCAGGCCGCCGGAAGCTATACCGAGGCCGCTAAGTTACTGGGCGTCCATCCTAATTACCTGCATCGCCTCATCCGCAACATGAATCTCAGAACTGCATTGAAAACCACCGGTTAGGCCGCGCCCACCGGCCGAAAAGCACCACTCAGGCCGTTCTCAATCACTTGAACGGCCGCCTGCATTTGATTAACTTTATTGGAATCAATTAGATCCGGAATGGCATCCAGGCTGCTTTACCGAGGGCGGGCCATTGGACATGAGAATCACCGCGTATGTGCTGGGTTTAACACTGGTTTTGACTGGAATCCCTGCTTTTCCACAGTCTCAACCGCAGCCGGCACCTAACCAGACCCCGCAGCGCGGTGTCGCCCGCCTAAGCATCGTGACCGGCGATGTTTGGGTCCAGCGCGGTGATGCCGACACTCGCTCCGCCGGGGCTATTAACGCACCCCTGATGGCCGGCGACGTCGTTGGTACCGCCCCGAACGGCCGCGCCGAGATTCAATTTGATGCCGCCAATTTCGCCCGGTTGAACTCGGATTCCGAACTCCGCATGGCCGAACTGGTCCCCGGGCGCTATCAGCTGCAGGTGGGTCGCGGCACCATTATGTTCAGCCAGGTCCGCGAATCCCGCGTACAAATTGAAATCGATACCCCGCAGGTGGCCATAAAGCCTACGAAACAAGGCGCTTACCGCATCTCCGTGTTCGATGACGGGCACGCTGAAATCACCGTGCGGGTAGGCCAGGCGGAAATCTACACCCCCAGCGGCACCGAAACCCTGGATCCCGGCAAAACCATGATGCTGCGAGGTAAATCATCCGACCCCGAGTACCAGATGGAAAATGCCATCGAGCAGGACGATTTCGACCACTGGAATGCCGGCCGCGACCAGCAGTTAACGCGTTCCTTGAGCCAAAGGCGCGTAAGTCCTGATGTTTACGGCACTCAGGACCTAGATACCAACGGCCGCTGGGTCAACTCACCGGACTATGGAACCGTCTGGACACCCAACGAGCCGCCGGATTGGGCTCCGTACCGCGACGGGCAGTGGGTTTGGGAAGACTACTACGGCTGGACGTGGGTCAGTTACGAGCCCTGGGGCTGGGCGCCATACCACTATGGCCGGTGGTTTTTCAGTCCTGGAATCGGCTGGTGCTGGTATCCGGGCCCGGTTTTCGTTCCGGCGTACTGGAGTCCGGCGCTGGTGGCCTTCTTCGGTTTCGGCGGCGGCTTTGGCTTCGGGTGGGTGCCGCTCGGTCCGTTTGAAGTGGTTCACCCCTGGTGGGGTCCCGGTTTCTACGGGGGGGTCGGCTTTCACGGAGCTTTGATTGCTAACGTCAACATTTACAACGCTTACCGGAATGCCCGGGTTACCGGAGCGGTGACTGCGGTCAGTGCGCATGATTTTGCCAACGGGCGATTCACCAGCACCATGCGCGTCAGCGCGGCGGACCTGCGGTCGGCCAGCCTGGTGAGAGGACAGGTGCCGGTGGCACCGACGGCGGCCAGCCTGCGGTTTTCCAGCCGGGCGGTGAACTCACCAGCGCGGACGAGTTTCAGCAACACGCATTTCTTCAGCCATAACCAGCCGGCAGCGGTCAACCGTGTACCGTTTGCGCAGCAGCAGCGCAACCTGAGCCAGGCGAGCGGGCGATCGAGCGCCATGAACGGCTCGACGGGAGCAGCGCGGCCGGCAAACGGAACGGCGGCAGCCGGCAGCTCGAGCGACGGGTGGCGAAGGTTCGGCGAATCCTCGCCTAGCTCAGGGTCGCGGACGGCGGCGGCACCGCAGTCGAGTTGGCGCACGCCTGGTGACCGGCCGTCCACGGCGTCCGGGTCGAGCTCGTGGCAGCGGTTCCCGAGCGAGAGCGGATCCTCGACGGCGACGCGGTACAGCGGCCAGCGTTCGCTACAGATTGCGCCGCCTATCGTGCATGAGCGGTCGAGCAGTTCGGCGAGTTCCAGCACGAAGAGCAGCAGCGCCAGCAGCTCACATGTTTCGAGCGGAAGCAGTCATAGCAGTGGTGGTGGCGGCGGAGGAGGTCACGGCCACCGCTAGAGCAGGGTAGTCACAGTTTCTTCCCTTGGCCCGCCAGCCAGTGAGTCGGCCCGGCGGGCCTCTTTTTTTTCTCAGCATGCAGTAGCATGGCGTAGATGCACTCCCTAGCACAGGATTGCCGGTACACACTGCGTACGCTGCGGAACGGCTGCGGGGGATGCGTTGTTCTTCGAGCTTGCTTCGCATGCTCGGAGCGCGGCCGTACATCGGGCGGCTGTTGCTACCGGAAGACGCCCGGCCCGGAGCGGCGCCGGTGGCGATTTTGAGCTATGGGTTGGCGGCGACGGTGATTCCGGCGTGGCGGGCGGCGAGGATCAGTCCATTGGCGGCGTTGCGGGAGGAATAATGGCAGGAAGGGAGAAGCGATGAGCCAGGTGCTACAAGATTGCCGGTATGGGTGGCGGCTGTTGCGGAAGAACGCGGGCCTGACGGTGGTAGTGGTGCTGTCGCTCGCGATCGGGATTGGAGCGAACAGCGCGATTTTCAGCGTGGTGGACGCGCTGCTGCTGCGTCCGCTGCCGTACCCGGAATCGGAGCGGCTGGCCAATATCTGGCTGCACTCGCCGGGGATCGGCATCTTCCGCGACTGGCCGTCGCCGGGGCAGTACGCCGATATCCAGAAGGAGCATCATTCGTTTGAGGAGATGGCGATTGCGCGGCTTCAGGATTTTACGCTGACGGGGCTGGAGAGGCCGGAGCGGATTGATGGGATGCGAGCATCGTCGAGCCTGTTTCACATGCTGGGGGCGCGTCTGTTGCTGGGGAGGTTGCTCGGTCCGGAGGACGATAAACCCGGGGACCCGCACGTGGTGGTTTTGAGTTATGAACTTTGGAAGCGGCTGTTCAGCGGTGATCCGAATATGATCGGAAAGAGCATCCGGCTGCGGGGAGAGCCGTACACGGTGGTGGGCGTGTTGCGTCCGGAGTTCCGGCTGAGCACAGAGGTCATGCCGTCGGAGGGTCCGATGGAGAAGGCCGACCTGTTTCTGCCCTTGCCGTTCAGCGTGGAATTCGCGCAGCGGCGCGGGGATGAGAACTACAACGTGATGGTTCGGTTGAAGCGCGGTGTGACGGTGGCCGAGGCACAGGCAGACATTGACGTGATTGCGGCACGGATCCGGGAAAAGGACAAGCGCGACCGGACATTCGGGATGACCGTGGTTGGGTTGCAGGAGCAGGTAGTGGGGGATGTGCGGCGGGCGGTGCTGGTGCTGTTGGGATCGGTAGCAATGGTTCTGCTGATTGCCTGCGCTAACGTGGCGAACCTGCTGCTGGCGCGAGCGGCGGGAAGGGAAAAGGAAATTGCGATTCGGACGGCGCTGGGCGCGGGCGGACTGCGCATTGCTCGGCAGTTGCTGACGGAAAGCCTGCTGCTGGCGGTCGCGGGCGGCGCAGCGGGCCTGATGATCGCACGGGTGACGTTGTATATGGTGCGGGCGATCAATCCGGGGAACATACCGCGGCTGGAGGATATTGAGATAAACGGGGCGGTTCTGGGGTTCACGTTCGGGATCTCGATTGTTACGGGAATTCTGTTTGGGCTGGCGCCAGCGTGGCGGGCCATGAAAGTGGATGTGAACGGGTCGCTGAAGTCTGGGGGCCGAAATACGCAGAGCGATGGGGGATTGCGTCTCGGCAGGCATCAGTTGCGCGGGCTGCTGGTGGCTGCGGAGCTGGCGTTTTCACTGATGCTGCTGGTGGGGGCGGGACTGCTGATCCGGAGTTTCGTGCGGCTGGAGAGCGTGCCACCGGGGTACACGACGGAGCATGTGCTCACCATGAATGTTTGGGCGACGGGGCCGAAGTACAGGGAGGAGCGGGCGACGATTGAGTTTTTCCAGGAGATCGCGCGCCGCATCGCGCGCTTGCCAGGCGTGCAGGCGGAGGGAACGGTTTCCGGGCTGCCGCTGGCGGGCTCGATCGGGTGGGGCGGAATTCATGTTGAAGGTTATACGCCTCCGGCGGGGCAGGAATTGCAGGTGGACACTCGCACGGCCAGCGTGGATTATTTCCGGACGATGGAAATTCCGTTGGTCCGGGGACGGTTCTTTTCGGAAGACGACCAGTTGGACAGCCCGCGAGTGGCGATCATCGATGCGAAGTTTGCGCAGCGCTTCTGGCCGCACGATGATCCGATTGGAAAGCACCTGTGGTTCGATCCCAAAAAACCTATCGTGATAGCGGGGGTGGTGGGGGTGGTGAAGCAGTACGGGCTGGACATGGAGGACAAGATCGCGGTTTATTTTCCGGCGATGCAGGATACGAATAGCGGCATGTACCTGGCTGTGCGCACCTCTTCGGACGTGCCGGGACTCGCGAACGCCATTACGCGCGAGATTCGGGCCGTGGATGCAGACACGTTGATTTCTGAAGTACGCACGATGGAGGGGCGGCTGCACGATTCTCTGGCGCGGCAGCGATTCTCAATGGTGATGCTGGGGGCCTTTGCGGCGTTCGCGCTGCTGCTGGCGGCGGTGGGGGTGTATGGCGTGATGTCGTATCTGGTGGCGCAGAGTACGCACGACATCGGGGTGCGGATGGCGCTGGGCGCGGATGCGGGAAATATAGTTGCACTGGTGGTGAGGCAGGGAATGACGCTGGGCGGGATCGGGATCGCGGCGGGATTGATTGGAGCGGCGCTGGTGACGCGGGTGATGGCGAGTTTGCTGTTTGGGGTTTCGGAGCACGACGGGTTGACATTCAGCGCAGTGGCGCTGATTCTGGCGGCGAGCGCGTTTGTGGCGACGGTGGTTCCGGCATGGCGGGCGGCGAGAGTGGACCCGATGGCGGCGCTGCGGGAGGAGTAGACATAATCTCCGTTATCGGAAGTTTCGTCAAGTCGTGAATCCTCGAGAGCTGCGAGCGGCGATTGGCGCGATTCCCTGGGCGCACCGGATCGACCTGGGAAACGGCATCGTGACGCCGGGTGAATGGGATACGCAGGAGATTCTCGGGCGGCTGCGGATACCGGAGGATCTGACCGGTCAGACTTTACTGGATGTCGGGTGCTGGGATGGATTCTACTCGTTTGAGGCGGAACGGCGTGGCGCGAAGCGCGTGCTGGCCACCGATTCGTTCGTGTGGCGATCGGGACGCAAACAGGGGTTTCTGCTGGCGCGCGAAGCGCTGAATTCGAGAGTCGAAGATGCCGAGGTCGATGTTCTGGAGCTTTCGCCGGAACGCGTCGGGACTTTTGACCTGGTGCTGTTCCTGGGGGTGCTGTACCACATGCGGCATCCGATGCTGGCGCTGGAGCGCGTGGCATCGGTGACGAAGCGGCTGCTGATCGTGGAAACCGTCATTGACTTATTGTGGATGCCTGGGAAGGCGCTGGCGTTTTATCCGGGGTCGGAGCTGGGCAAGGACCCAACGAACTGGTTCGGGCCGACGCCGGCGGCGATGGAGGCGATGCTCCGCGCGGTGGGATTCGCGGGGGTGGAACGAGTGTGGCCGTCAGAGGAGCGGCTGGTGCTTTGGCGGGCGATGAGCGTATTCGGACCGAAGGCGATTAAGCGGGCGGTGTATCACGCGTGGCGCGAATGAGCGTTACGGTAATGACGCACTCAGTCAAACGGACGGAGCGTTTTATAATTGTGGCATGCTAACCCCCACAGAGAAGATCTGGCACAACGGACGTTTTATCGCTTGGAATGACGCGCGCATCCATGTGCTATCGCACGTGGTGAGCTATGGAAGCTCGGTATTCGAAGGCATCCGCTGCTACGAGACGCCCTCGGGTCCGGCGATTTTCCGAGTGCGCGAGCATATCCGGCGGATGCTCGATTCGGCCAAGATCTACCGCATGGAGAACGTCGGATTCAGCGCGGCGGCGCTGGAAGAGGCCATGGCAGAGCTGGTGCGGGTGAACCATATGCGGTCGTGCTACATCCGGCCGATCGTGCTGCGGGCGTACGGCGAGATGGGGGTGAACCCGCTCAAGAACCCCATAGACGTTTATCTTGCGTGCTGGGAGTGGGGCCAGTATCTAGGCGAGGAAGCGCTGGCGGAGGGGGTGGACGTGTGCGTTTCGAGCTGGAACCGGATCGCGCCCAATACCCTGCCCGCGCTGGCCAAGGCCGGGGCGAACTACATGAACTCGCAGTTGATCAAGATGGAAGCGATCAGTAACGGGTACACGGAAGGCATCGCGCTGGATGCGGCGGGCTACGTGAGCGAGGGATCGGGCGAAAACATTTTTGTGGTGCGCGATGGCAGGATTCTGACGCCGCCTTTGGGAGCGTCGGTGCTGCCGGGGATCACGCGCGATTCGGTGCTGCGGCTGGCGCAGGAGCTGGATATTCCGGTGACCGAAGGCGTCGTGCCGCGCGAGATGCTGTACATTGCCGATGAGGTTTTCTTTTCGGGGACAGCGGCGGAGATTACTCCAATCCGGTCGATCGACCGGATTCAGATCGGCAAAGGACGGCGCGGGCCGGTGGCGGAGCGACTGCAGAAGGAATTTTTCGCCATCATCAACGGAACCAAGCCGGACCGGCATGGGTGGCTGTCGCCGGTAGCGCAGCCGGAGCCGAGCCTGGCGGGGAAGAAATAAAAAAAACAGCGCACCCCGAACCGGCCACCTCCCCCGAGATTTACCGTTCGAACTGCGCTGTTGAGGAACTTATCTTTTGTAGCGTGTGCGGGATTTCGAAGCCAGAAAAATCTTTTCCATTCGTGCATTTTTCAACAGATTTATTGGTTAAAAGGATGTTACATTTGCCGCCTTATAGGTGTGGCAAAGCTGTGAATAAAGCAAACACATGACAATTTGTTCAGGAATGGATGCGCTTACCGGATCGGGCGTAGAGATCGCGTGCGACGGCGAGCGAATTGCAGAGATCAAGCCGGCGCGGGAACAGCCGGCAAACTGGATTGCGCCGGGATGGATAGACATCCAGGTAAACGGGTTTGCCGGAGTGGACTATAACTCACCAAATACGGCGCATGAGGAGATTGCGCGATCGATTGAGGTGCTGTATTCGGCGGGGGTGACGCGGTTTTATCCCACGGTAATTACGGGGGCGCCGGAGGACATGCGGGGGGCGCTGCACAACCTGGCGCGCGCGAAAGCCTCCCTTCCCGAGGGCGCAGCGATGGATGGTTTTCACGTGGAGGGTCCGCACATTTCGCCCGAAGAGGGGCCGCGGGGCGCACATCCCAAGCGCTGGGTGCGGCCGCCGGACGTTAATGAGTTTTGCCGGTGGCAGGATGCAGCGGCGGGACAAATCCGGCTGGTAACGATCGCGCCGGAGTGGCCGGAGGCGCCACGGTACATCGAGGCGCTGAGGGCGCGGAAAGTGGCGGTCAGCATCGG
>JASHOO010000041.1 GCA_030041035.1 Bryobacteraceae bacterium
AGGCTTTACCGGAGAGTCGGGAGATCGCGGCTCCGGCGTGTAGTCGATTAGGATGTCTCCTAGTTCTCGCAGCAACGGACCTAGATCAGCTTCGTAGTTCCGCCAACGCTGAAGCGAGCTGCGGAAAAGAGGTTTGCGGACCTGAACCGCACTAGCGGTTTTAACCGGCCGGTTGGTTCTATGGAAGTTGATGCAGCGATCATCCCAGGGTAGGCCGCAATAATCGATCAAACGGCGGGCCTGACCCGGGAGATCATCAACCACGTCCTCATAGGAGACATCGAGGATGGTGCCTGGCGGAAGAACGCGTCGCCAGTGAGCCATCAGCTCTGTGTAACAGCGATAATAGCGGCCCAGCTCTGCCAAGTCATAGCTAAATTCCTGGCCGGCGGGAAACAGCCTCGAATAGCAGGACACGCAGGTATCGATCGGGTGGCGTGTCGTATGGATGATCCGGGCATTTGGCAGCACCAAGTGTATGAGACCGATCCTCAGGAAATTAGCCGGCAACTTGTCAACCATCCGGACCTTACCATCCGCGAGAGCCGGCAGGCGGGCAAGATAAGTCTGGCCAATTCGCCGCAATGTCACCCCATCAAGACCCGGAACACATTCGGGAAATGGAACCCCCTTGCCGCTGCAACCTAATACAGCCAGGGTCGCTACCTGGAGATCTTGCAGTTCGCCGGCACCATGAATTTGGGGATGGCTGGCAAGTATCTGCTCGATCAGAGTACTGCCGGAACGCGGCATACCAAGCACAAAAATTGGCACCGGCGAGGGATCGCCTTGTCCCTGGAAGCGAGCGAACAGGCTGCTGTCAAAGACACTGGTCATACGCTTGAAAAATGTTGTCGTCGCAGGCTCATCGTAGTTGATTTGCCGCCGTTTCAAATCATTGCCTCTGCGCAGATGTTCAAAGGCCCGCACGTAATCTCCACAGTCTTCGAGGGCTTTAGCCAGCCCGAAATGGATTTGCAGCGCCTGGCTCGCCGCCAAGTCGTTCCTGGCCGCTAGCAACTCAAGAGCTTTCAGCTCTTCATCACCCTGATGAAAAGTCTTGATTCCCGCACGATTGTAATGAGGTTCGGCGTAAGCTGGCCGGATCGCGATCGCCCGTCCGTAGTGCGCCATTGCATCGTCGAACTTACCCTGATACTTCAGGACGTTGCCCAGATTGTTGTGCGCGTCAGCGTGGTTCGGATCGATCGCGAGCGCCCGCTCATAATGCAATATCGCGCCGTCAAGATTGCCGTGCGACGCGAGGGCGGTGCCCAGATTAATGTGAGCCTCACCATAATCCGGTTTGAGAGCGATGGCCCGTTGATAATGCGCCATGGCCTCATCGACCCTGCCTCGCGCGGCGAGCGCAGCCCCCAGATTGTTATGGGCCTCGGCATAGTCCGTTTTCAGGGCGATGGCCCGTTGGTAATGTGCCATGGCCTCATCGATCGTGCCTCGTGCGGCGAGCGCGGCGCCCAGATTGTTGTGGATCTCGGCATAGTCCGGCTTCAGGGCGATGGCCCGTTGGTAATGCGCAACCGCCTCATTGATCCGTCCGGCCCGATGATGCCTCAGTGCCTCATTGAACCAGTCCTGAACGTCGCGTCGCATGCCAGGCAAGCTACTTAGGCTCTTCCCCGTATGGCGCTGTTTACTGTTCTTAGACAATCTGTAGACTCCGTTCCTTATTCTCGCTGATCCCCCACTTTCACACCATCCCCATAGGAGGTTCCAGAGCGTGGACTGCGATTTCCCGGCAACGTTACATAGATCCGGCGAACTGAAATCTCTAATTTGGATTACAAGTGATGCAACCTGACAGCTCAACCACTTTGTCGAAATGCTGAAGTGCCGGAGAAACTTCAGTAATCCACGCCGAAACAGTAGCTGTCGTTGGAATTGGTCGGGCTCACGGCGTACTCGCCAGGAACCAGAGGCCGCGATGGCGTAATCTCGTACACCGAGTCGCCAACATTGTTGATCGTTACCGGCAACGCCGGGGGAACTCCGCCCGTCGCTGGCCGTGTCTGCCGCGGGATCCCATTCCCGCATCGAGACGGAAAAGCTGGAATTGGTGCGGATCCCAGCCGGAATCCAACCGCACCACGAATACGATGCGATCGCTCTGACTCACCAGATCTTCCACTGGAGCTTCAGCCGAAATTGCTCCGGGCTGTCCAAGAAAAGCAATTCGAGCGCTTGGGTAGCAACCATACGCTGCCGGTGGACGTGCGGGTTATTGCGGCGACGAATCAGAACCTGGAGCGCCTGGTGGAAGAGAAAAAGTTCCGCGCCGATCTCTATTACCGACTGAACGTGTTTCCGATGACCCTTCCGCCACTGCGTGAACGGAGAGAAGATATTCCGCTGCTCGCAAAACACTTTGTCGAAAAGTTCGCCAAACAGCAAGGAAAGATGATCGGCACGATTCCCAATGAAGTGATGGCGGCTCTGGAAAACCACGACTGGCCGGGTAATTTCCGAGAACTACAAAACATTATCGAGCGCAGCGTTATCATGACGACTGGCTCTGTCCTAAGCCAGCGAACGGCAGACGATTTGATGCGTGATGAGGTCACGCCAATTCGGGTCCCCACGGCGGGCGATCTGGTGGGCATCAAGACGCTGGCCGATGCCGAGCGCGCACATATCACCACTACACTTCGTCAAACCAACTGGGTAGTGCGGACCGAATGGAGCTGCGGCACAACTTGGATTGCCGAGAACAACCTTACTAGCCAGAATGCAACGGCTTGGAATATCCAAAGGGGACGCCGCGGAGTCGGTTAGGCCGGTCGCCTGGACAATTGGTTCACGTAATGGAAGGCCTCTCCTCTCATCTAAGAGACACTTCGGCGGCTGACTTGCACGTGATGGAAGCGATGGCAGGCAGTTTCAGAGAAGGTCAAGCTTGCCGCGGAGGACTCCTTTGATCGTGGCACTGTCGCCCTGGCAGCCGCATTCGCCGGCGAGGCGCAAATAAGTACCTCGACGCGGCCGTTGAGCAGGGCGTCGCAGGCTATTCGCGATACTTTGTCCGCGCATCCATTCGGCGTTTTGTCGAGATTCCGTCACTTGCTGACTAGTCGACACATCACCGGTGGTAAGTCCTTTGCTTTCAAGGCCTGCGCGTGGCATGCCCGGTGCACACGAAACGGGGGAGGGTCGTCGGAAGAATATGGGGACTCAAGCAATGATGCTCACCTGCGAACGCCCATTTTTGTCGTATGAGGAGAACGCGCTGGTCGCCCGAGCGCGAGAGCGGGACGCCGATGCCTTTACCGACCTGGTGAATCAACACTACCGAAGAATGCATCGCCTCGCCAAACGGATCACTCAGAATGATCAGGACGCTGAAGACGTTCTTCAGGAAACGTTCCTGAAGGCTTACGAGCATCTGGCGAGTTTCCGCGGTAACTCCAAGTTTTCGACCTGGATCACCAGGATCGCGATGAATGAGGCATTGATGAAGCTGCGCAGGAGAAGGAACCACTTTGCAGTGTCGCTGGATGAGCCTCTCCATCCCGTCGCCGACCAGGGGAAGCGAGAGATCGCTGTGTGGGACAGAAATCCCGAGCAGCAATATTTGCAAAGCGAAATACAACGGATTGTAGTGCAGGCGCTGGAAGGTCTGAGGCCGAATTGTCGTACAGTTTTCGTTCTTTGTGATGTCGAGGATTTCAGCATTGAAGAGACCGCGAAAGCGCTGGGAATTTCCATTGCAGCTGCTAAGAGCCGGCTCTTCCGCGCTCGCATGGCATTGCGCCAAAAGCTGACGCGTCGTTTCAGGACCCGCCGTGCCGAGACCTCGTCGTTTGCTGAAAATGCGGCATGACCTCAATAAGGTGGCGGAACCGTATTTAGAGACCATTACGGCCGTACCAGCTGAATCGATGCAGTTCATTCGGATCGAATGCACCTAGGGCCTGCCGATATCAGGTAGTGCTCGCGACCACCTGGTCCTCCAGGTTTCTCCGCGCATCAAAATTCTCAAAATTCCCTGGAATTTCGAGATCCTGACCATCCGCGCGCTGGCGCCTGGTATGGCGTCGGGCTGCGCACCGGTCGTCAAAGGCTTCCGCACCGGGCTGCGCAAACAGCAGCGATTCTGCGAGTTTCTGCGCTGAGTGTGGGAGATACATAGAGGCATCGAGAACCTCTTCATCGAAGGCGACGGTGAACCTCGCAGCTGCTGGTCGCCTCTCCCATTGTGCCGCTGATTAGTTTTACCGGCAGCATCAAGGTCGGCAAGGAAATTGCGCAAGCCGCCGCTCTCAACCTTAAGCGTGTCGGGATAAAACTGAGCGGAAAGACCCCGGATTTCGTATTTATCGTTCACGCTCTTGATGCCGCCCTTCCGGTTATCGAACGTCCCCGCGAGCCTTCCTCTGAACTCTTAGCATTCCGTTTCATACGAAGTGGAATGCAAGTCGCGCGTGATGGTGCCGAAAACGTCGCAAGGTGGGTTTGCGACCACGCACCGACTGAAAGGAGCGTTGTCAACGCCGCTGCGAGTATGGAATGTCGGTATGATGCGCGTTTCGCGCCTGGAGCTACGGTTCGTGACTTGGGCCCGTCTTCTGATCAATTCAGTTTCGTTTTTCGTCATGGCTTACCTCAATCTCGGACAAGCCGTCTAAGCCCTTAGCCAGAACCGACGGCGATAACCCTGTGGTCTCACACAATCACCCCTCGTTGTTCTCAATCACTGATAGATGGAGAGCGGCCCCCCTCAACAGCTCGCGGCGGCGTGACAATGTTCATCCGTCAACTGCCGAATGACGCGCACCCTCCGGGAGCGGCGCATTTCAATTCCCAGCTTTCGCATCTTGTAAATCAGCGTAGTACGCGGCAATCCAAGCCGGTTCGCCGCTCCATCCTGCCCTCCGATCAGCCAGTTGGTTTGACTCAATGTTTCCAGGATATGCTCACGCTCAGCGTCGGCAAGCGTACGTGAAGCGCTCTCCGAGGTTTGCTTCACCGTCTGCTTCATGTCCAGCGGCAGACGCAGCACTGACCCGGGCGAAAATAGCACCGCCCGCTCGATGAGATTCTGCAGTTCGCGAATATTACCTGGCCAGTCATGCGCTTTCAATGCCGCCATCACTTCATCGGGAATCAAATCGATGGGCTTGTTGAAACAGGCAGCAAATTTTGCCACGAAGAACTCCGTCA
Organism: Bryobacteraceae bacterium; assembly: GCA_030041035.1. Taxonomy (GTDB): domain Bacteria; phylum Acidobacteriota; class Terriglobia; order Bryobacterales; family Bryobacteraceae; genus QHXW01. The sequence goes on from JASHOO010000041.1 coordinate 5,179, forward strand.
GCAGTGGGATGTCCTGAACGCGCTCACGCAGCGGAGGCAGGCAGATGGGAATTACGTTCAACCGGTAGAACAGGTCTACGCGAAATAGCTTCTTACTCACCAGTTGCTCGAGATCCTGGTTGGTCGCCGCCACCACCCGCGCGTTGACTCGGACGGTCTGCGTGCTACCCAAACGCTCGAACTCCCGCTCTTGCAAAGCCCGCAACAGCTTAGGCTGAAGTTCCAACGGCATATCGCCTATCTCGTCCAGAAACAGCGTGCCCCCGTCCGCCATCTGTAATCGCCCCTTGGTTTGTGTGCACGCGCCCGTGAAAGCGCCTCTTTCGTGGCCGAATAGTTCGCTCTCCAACAAAGCACTCGGAATCGCCGCGCAGTTGAGAGCTATAAAGCGATTGTGGCGCCGGGGGCTGGCCTCATGAATGGCTCTCGCAATCACTTCTTTTCCCGTGCCCGTTTCGCCCTGGATCAACACAGCGGAGTCCACCGGTGCGACCCTCTCCACTTCTGTCATCAATGCCCGGAATTTCGGACTGGACCCGATCAAGTCTGGAGTCATGATGTCTTCTCCTTACTAGCGATCTTTCTGTATTAGCGATCCTTCTGCCCCCAATTGTGGCGCCAATCCGGTTTGGTGTCGCCCCCAGATGGATCCCGATCAGGCCCCTCGATGGTGCGTCGTCCAACCCCTCTTTAGTGGGATAGCTTGCTACCCCGATTGCGATCTCCCATCTTGAAAAGCTTTCTTCCGAAAAGCCGAGCGTCGATTGACCATGCGCCAGGGCCGAGCATCGCGACACCAGCGGTTAGCACGGCCAAGAAGATGTGAATCCAGCGGCTGTCCGGCTCCGAAGCGTACAACGAGAACGCAATCCATAACTCATCAAGCGCGATGAGCGTTGCGATCACGGGGGTCCACAAGCCAGCGAGCAGAAAAATGCCAGCTGCAACCTCAATCAATTCCCGAGCGATTGCAATCGGTTCCCCCATCCCGCCGACGAGCAGGCCGATGCCGAGATAGATTAGAGCGATACCGACGCCAAGCCGCAGCAGCAAGAGGCCGACCCCGGGCCACCTATTAGGAAAGGTTGAAAATAAACGTTGCAGAGCGCATCCCAA
>JASHOO010000386.1 GCA_030041035.1 Bryobacteraceae bacterium
TGGGCGGTGCGGCTGGACCGGCGGACGAAGCATCCCACGGGCGAACCGTTCGCGGTTTATCATTTCCATCATTCGCAGGAATCGCTGGCGAGCCTGGGGAGCCCGGGCAAGGTGGGACTTTCGGTGACGCGCGACGGTCTGGTATTCAGCCTGGCGGAGACGACGGGAAACATCTGGCTGGCGAAGCTGCGGAAGTAGCGAGCGGCGCCGGAGCCGGTCAGTAGCCCTTCTGCTTATCGACGACGTTGACGAGCGGCTTGCCTTCGACGAAGCGGGCGAGATTTTCCTTGACGGTGCCGACCATACGATCGCTATCGTGGTCGGAGCGGCCGGCGATGTGGGGGGTGATGATGACGTTGTCGAATTTCCACAGGGCGTGGCCTTTGGGAAGGGGCTCGGGATCGGTGACGTCCACACCGGCGCCGGCGATGCGGCGGCTGTCTAATCCTTTGACCAGGCCGTTCATGTCATAGACACCGCCGCGGCTGACGGCGATGAAGTAGGAGTGCTCTTTCATCAGATCGAATTCATGCGCTCCCATTTCCTTGTGGCTGAGCGGGGTGTGGGGTGCGGAGATGAAGACGACGTCGGCTTTGGGGATGACTTCATCCATCTGATCGGGCTTGACGACGCTTTGCAGAAACGGCGACAAGGGCTTGTCTTCGGGGTCGACGCCGATGACGGACATGCCGAAGGCCCAGGCGCGCTGCGCGATCTGCATGCCGATGCCGCCCACGCCGACGACGACGGCGGTTTTGCCGCGCAGCTCGATACCGTCGAAGGCACGGCGATCCAGGGCCTCATTGGGTTTTTCGGCGAGATAACGGGGAAGACGGCGGGTGAGGGAAAGCAGCAGGGCCATGGCGTGGTCGGCGATTTCGGGGCCCTGGACGATTTTGTTGTTGGTGAGGACGATATTGCTGTCGCGGAGGTCATTGCTGCCGGAGAGGAAGAGAAAATTTTCGACGCCGGCGCTCATGCTCTGTACCCATTTCAGCTGCTTGGCGGCGCGGACTTCTTCCGGCCGGATGTCACCGACGAAGCCATCGGCGTCGACGATCTCCTGCATGACGTTGGCCTGGGTGACGGCGACGACGTGGGCTTGCGGGACGGCGCTTTGCAGTTCCCGGGCGAGAGACTCGCTGCCCATGACCAGAATCTTTTTGGTTTGCGCGGAGACGGAGAGAGCGCCACCAGCCAGGAGCAGTATCAGGACGGCACGATTGGGAAGCGACATATCGGGAGATTATATCGCGCGGGCGCGGGAGAGGCGGTTATACTGTACTCGGGTGATGCATGAATCGACACGGATGGATCTGCGGTGTGGTGGCCCTGGGCCTGCAGGCCACTACATTGCCCGTAGTACCGGGCGACTCTGAACGCGGAGAAAAACTGTTTGAGAGCGAGCGGTGCGTGCAATGTCACAGTGTGGACGGCAAAGGCGGCAGGACGGCGCCGGATCTGGGGCGGCAGATCGACCGCAGCTTCACGCCGGCGCAACTGGCGAGCACGATGTGGAACCACGCGCCGGTGATGTGGGCGGCCATCGAAGGGGCTGGGATCGAAAAGCCGCGGCTGAGCCCGGAGGGAGCAGCGGACCTGTTCGCTTTTTTCTACTCCTCGCGATTTTTCGACAAACCGGGCGATGCAGCGCGGGGCAAGCAGGCATTTGCTGCGAAGCATTGCGCCGAATGCCACGGCATTACGGAATCGCGGGCGGAGAGTGCACCCCCGGTGGTGAAGTGGGAGTCGCTGGGGCAGCCGATCCTCCTGGTGCAGCAGATGTGGAATCACAGCGCCACGATGCGAGATGCCTTCAGCCGCAGAGGCATTCCGTGGCAGGAGCTGACGACGCAGGATCTGGCGGACATCCTGGTGTATCTGCGGACGCTGCCGGAGACGCGGCAACTGGCCACGCGGTTTGCGTACGGATCGGGTGAGGGCGGTGAAGCGCTTTTTGAGTCCAAGGGCTGCATCAAATGTCACACCGGGAGGCTGGCGCTCGAGAACCGGTTGCACGATCTGACGCTGACGGACATCGCGGTGGACATGTGGAACCACGCGCCGCGCATGATTCAGCCGCCGCCTTCGCTGACCGAGGACGAGATGCGGCAGTTGATGAGCTTTTTGTGGATGCGGCAGTTTGTCTATCCCGCCGCCAGTGAATCAAGAGGCAAGCAGGTGTTCACGGAGAAGCATTGCGCGGACTGCCACGCGAGCGGCGAGCATGGCGCGCCGCCCCTGCCCGGGCAGGCACGCAAGTACTCGGAAGTGACGATCATGTCGGCGCTATGGCGGCACGGTCCGCAAATGCTTTCGCGCATGCGGCAGGCAAGCATTGCCTGGCCACGGTTCAAGACACCGGAGCAACTGGCGGACCTGATTGCGTATCTGAATTCGGTGCAATAGGGATTGGCCGGGCATGCCCGGCCAGTACGACCATCGTGTCAGTTGCCGGCGGCATTGCCTTCGATGGTGTTGCCTTCTTCGCGCACCGTTCCCGCTCCCTTGGCCTTGTAGACGGCGTAACGCTGCGTGGCATGGGCGCCGCGGGTGTCACAGATCTGATTACCGGTGATGACTGTGTCATTCACATGAGCGGCGATGTAGAACCCATAGCCTGCCTGGGTGCCTCCGTTGTCGAGCACCTTGTTATTGCGAAACGTATTGCGATTGCCGCTGTTGATGGGGGTCTCTTCACGGAAATACACGCCACTCACGCCGTTGCGTGCGATGGTGTTGTTGGAGAATTCGTTGTCGGTGTCCTTGTGGCCGATGGAAATGCCGTAGTGGCCGTTATCCTCAATGACGTTATCGTGGAACCGGCCATGGCGCACGCGCCAGCAAAGAAACAGGCCGATGTCGCCGTTGTTGTGGAGGCGGCAGTGCTCGACCTCCGAGTTGGCGCTGCCGGTTCCGGGATGGACTCCGTAGCCGGTCTGGCCGTAGGACTCGCAGTTCACCACGTGCACACGATCGGAGATCTGAAATGAGATGCCGTCGCCATTGTAGTTGCGCGCGACGCAGTTTCTGACGGTCACATCGCGGACGTTGTACATATAGATGGCGCCGCCGCGGCAGCCGTCGAGATAGGCGTTTTCGGTTTTGTCGCCATCCACGGTCAAATCTTCGAAGGTTACGTTTTCGGCATTTTCGGTGCAGAGAATCGGGTAGGTATTGCGGATGCGGGCGTGATTCTTTGCGAGGTCATAATCGCGGACGGTCGGCGGGTTGATTTGAACCGTGTGACCCTCGACGGCGACGATCCTGGAGATAGTGACAGTCCAGTCGCCGTTGAGCGAGTCATCGAGGATTTCGACGCCTGTTCCGGGGTGAAACTTGTCGGGATCGGCGACGGACAGGTAGCTTTCGCCGTAGTCGCCGTCTTCGGTGAGCGGGCTCTCGACGCCGGGAGATTTCAGAAGAATTGTTTTGCCGGCGGTGCCCCGGACGGTGACATTGGAGGGAATCAGCAGGCCGGCATCCATGCGGTAAGTGCCGGGACCGATGACCAGGGTGTCACCGGAATGGAGCATGCCGGCAGCTTGTTGCAGTGCCATGCTGTCGGAGCCGACGACATCGGCGTTGCCGGATTGGGCGACGGTAATGGTGCGGCTGGGGAGATTGGAACCGGTCACAGTGCAACCGACGTTCGCAGCGAGCGAGACAGCGGCCAGGAAAGCGGCCAGGTAACGATCCATGCGGATGGACTCCATGGAGATATTATGTACGACTCTGCTGTTCTTCACGAGTGCCCGAGCACGGGATGCGGGCGGTAGGGCTCGGCGAGGGCTTGCAGTTCGGCGTCGTCAAGCTTCAGGCGCAAAGCGGCTATGGCGTCGTCAAGGTGGTGCATTTTGCTGGCTCCGATGATGGGAGCCGTGACACCGGGCTGGGCGAGCAGCCACGCCAGCGCCACCTGCGCATTCGGCACGCCGCGCTTGCGGGCGATCTCGGTCAGGCGGTCGACCACCGCGAAGTCGGAGGGCTGGTAATACATTTTCTGCGCGTACTCGTCGGTTTTAGCGCGGATGGTTTCGCCGAAGCCTTCGGCTTTACGGTTCCCGGTGAGAAATCCGCGCGCCAGCGGGCTCCAGGGAATGACGGCAATGCCTTGGGCGCGGCAGAGCGGAATCATTTCCCGCTCCTCTTCCCGATAGATCAGGTTGTAGTGATTCTGCATGCTGACGAAGCGAGTGAGATGCAATGTGTCGGCGTGGTGCAGCATACTCGCGAACTGCCAGGCGAACATGGAGGACGCGCCGACGTAGAGCGCCTTGCCGGCTTTCACCACGTCATCGAGCGCCTCGACAGTTTCTTCGATGGGCGTTTGATAGTCGAAGCGGTGAATCTGGTAGAGGTCGACATAATCGGTTCCCAGGCGGCGCAGGCTGTCGTCGATGGCATGCCGGACGTGTTTGCGGCCGAGACCGCGCTGGTTGGGGTCGTCGCCCATGGGGCTGAACAGCTTGGTGGCGATGACGACACGGTCGCGCGAGGGCGCGAAATCCTTCAACGCGCGGCCGAGGATCTCTTCGCTCACGCCGAGCGAGTAAACGTCCGCGGTGTCGAAAAAATTGATACCGAGCTCGAGCGCGCGGCGGATGAAGGGGCGGCCCTCCTGCTCTTCGAGCACCCATTCGCGCCAGCGCTTCGAGCCGTAGGTCATGGTGCCGAGGCAGATCCGCGAAACCTGCAAACCGGTGGAACCGAGAGTGACGTAGTCCATATGCTCATTCCTTACGATAAGATTTTCAGCCAGGAGTTTCAGTAGACCATGAAAACCGTTCTGGCGATTGCCGCTACTTTAGTCTTATCCGTTTTGGGCCTGGCGCAGCAGCCTGCGCCGGATCCGCTCCCCGGCGCGAAGCTGAGCCTGGATCAGCTCAAAGAGCAGTTCTTCCGCGTGAGCGCCGGCAGACGCCTGAAGCCGGCGTCGTGGCCGAACGGCGCGCGTGTGGCCGTGGCGCTCAGTTTCGACGTAGACAACGCGACGCATTCGCTGGCGCGAGGACTGCTGGGTGCGAACGAGCTTTCGATCGGGGAATACGGCGCTATCGACGGCCTGCCGCGCATCCTGCGCCTGCTGGATAAGTACGAAGTGCCGGCGTCATTTTTCATTCCTGCGGTGAGCGACCTGCTGCATCCGCAGATGGTGCGGGACATTCTGGCGAGCGGCCGGCATGAAATCGGGGTGCACGGGTGGATTCACGAGGATCTGCCGGCGTTGAACAACGAAGCCGAGGAGCGGCGGCTGCTCCATGAGGCCATCGAGAGCCTGACCAAGTCGATGGGGAAGCGGCCGGTGGGCTACCGTGCACCCTCGTGGGCCTTCAGCCGGTACACCATGCAGCAAGTGAAGGAAGCGGGATTTCTCTACGACAGCAGCCTGATGGCGAGCGATGACGCGTACGAGATCCTCATGGCGGGCAAGCCGAGCGGGATGGTGGAGCTGCCTATCGGCTGGATTCTCGACGATTATCCTTACTACGGCGTAACCAGCGGCGCCATGCCGTCGCCGGAGCTGGTATTCCAGGTATTCCAATCGGAATTCGATTCGGCCTACGAGGAGCACGGGCTTTTCGTCCTGACCATGCATCCACACATCACCGGGCATCGCTCGCGCGCGGCGGCGCTCGATAAGCTGATCGCCTATATGCGATCGCGCCCGGGAGTCTGGTTCGCCACACACGAGCAGGTGGCGCAATATCTGCGGGCGCAAGCCGGAATGTAGGGCGCCCCGGCTTTGGATTTTGTGCGGCGCGCGGGAAGTAACAAATATTAAAATAGGTTGTTTTATGAAAAACGACGATCCCTCTGCTACGAAGGAACGTGACGCCGCCGGTCTCGCCGATGCCCCGGCAAAGCGGGTGTTATTTGTGGATGCTGATCAAAAGGTCCTGGACAGCCTGAAAAAACGGCTGGAGAGCCTGCACACCGAGTGGGTGATGGCGTTCAGCAACGCCGGGCAAGAAGCGCTTGAAAAGCTGGCGGCTTCGCAGTTTGACGTACTGGTCACGCGCGCGGATGTCGCTATCGCGGGCGGTTCGGATCTGTTGACCGAAGTTCTCCAGCGCTTCCCGGACGTCGTCCGCATTGTGCTCACCGATACGGTGGAGCAAGATGTCGTGCGGTCGTCGACGGCGCACCAATACCTGGTGCAGTCCTGTAACGCGGCGACGCTCAAATCCACGCTGGATCGCGCGTTGCAAATCCGCGGAATGCTGGCGCATCCGGGGCTGCGGGCACTGGTTTCGCGCATCATTTCCTTACCCAGCTTGCCTGCCGTGCACACGCAGCTCATTGCATCGCTGGATAATCCCGAGCTGTCCAGCCGGGAGCTGGGAGACATCATCGCGCAGGATGTCGCCATGACGGCGAAGATTTTGCAGATCGCCAATTCGGCGTTTTTCGGGTTGTACCGCTATGTGGCCAGCCCTGCGGAAGCGGCTGTGTATCTCGGTGTGGACACGATCCGCGCGCTGGCGCTCTCCACCGGGGCGTTCTCGGCTCTGCAGACCTCGGGCCTGGCGCAATCGCTGATCAGCCAGTTGCAGCACCACAGCACAACGACGGGCCTGGTGGCTGCCGCGATCGGAAAGGCGGAGAACCTTCCCAAGAAGGCGTGCGACAGCGCCATGGTCGGCGGCCTGCTGCATGACGTGGGCAAACTCGTGCTGGCCGCCAATTGCCCGCAGGAATATGAAGTGGTGCTGAACACGGTCAAGAAGGACGGCGTGCCGTGTTACGAAGTCGAGCGGCAGATGTTTGGCGCAACACACGCCGACATCGGCGCGTATTTGCTGTATCTGTGGGCGCTGCCCGATCTGGTGTGTAAGGCGGTTGCTTTCCACCACAGTCCCGCGGATTATTCCACGACGACGTTCACGGCTGCCGCTGCCATTCACGCGGCGGATGCCCTGGAACATGAGCTGACCGGGGTGTCCGATTTCTCCGGGCGCGTGACGATCGACATGAACTATTGCACGCTTCTGGGATTAGCCGGCCGCGTGCCGGAATGGCGGCGCTTGTGCAAAAAGCAAATCGATAAAGAAGAGGAAGCGTAAGCGCGCGGCGACGGCGGCTCATTGATCGTCGCCGTCGTCATCGGGATCGGTAGGCGGCCGCTTGTCGTTAATGAAGAAGGCCGCGTTCTTTGGCGCGGGGATGGTCTGGAAAACGCGCGGCTGCCGGCTGAGGTCGTAGAAAGCCGACAGATCGTTGGTCGCGCGGCTGTCGGCGAAGTTGAGCGCGCCTTCCGGAATCCCGAAGTTGTGTTCGAGAAACCTGAGAACGCTGCCGAAATCGTGCCGTTCATTGTTGATGTAGCCTGCCGGCGTGTAGGCGGAGACGAACAGCAGGGGGACGCGGAATCCGTACTGGTAGTCTCCGACGGGCTGGGCAAGGATCTGGGGCGGCTCGTGATCGTACCAGCCTCCCCAATCATCCCAAGTGATCAGAATGGCGGTGTTTTTCCAGTAGCCCGTATTGCTGTCGCACGCGGTGCTGTTGCCAATGGCATTGACGATGGCGGCAACCCAAGACGGCCCGCCACCGTCGTTGATTTCGGCATGATCGGAATTCGCTCCAGTGGGAACCACCCAGGAGAGGGAACGCAAACGGCACGCGGCAATGTCCTTCAGCACGTTGGCCGATTTGAGATCGACATTGTCCGACCATTGCTGTCCGACGCATCTCCCCCCTGGGCCAGTGGATTCGCAAATATGCTGAATGGCGTTGGGCGCGGTCCAGATGGATCCCTGGCTCGGCGCGTAGTACCTCCAGGTGATGTCGCCGGAAAGCAAGTCCGCCATGGTGGAATGCTCAAAGCACGGATAGATCCGCCGATTTTCACCGGAAGGGTCGATCAGCAGGACGGTGGCGCCGGCCGCCGCGGTGCATCCGGCGAAGGAGTGGTCATGCGACGGGTTCTCGGCGGCAAATACGCCCGCGGCGTCATCGGCCGCGGTGGGCGCTGAGGTTCCTCCGAAGATGAATTGGTGAGCGGGGAAGCTGGGCCCCTGGTTGGTTTGAAACATGTAGTTGGCCCACCCATATTGCGTGGCCATATCGAGGTAGGGGGTTAGGGTATTGGTAGAGTAGTCCACGTATCGAAACTGCGGGTTGCTGAGACATTGGCCCGAGCAGGTGACGTCGCCCGAGCCATCCATGCGGCAGATGCCCGTGATGGGATCTCGATCGCACTGGGCAACGAATGCGC
>JASHOO010000387.1 GCA_030041035.1 Bryobacteraceae bacterium
ACTGGATAATCCCCTTCCGAACCGCGTACAGAGTCAGCTCCGGTCCGCCATGAAGATTGAGCTTCTCGAGAATGTTGCCGCGGTGCGTTTCCACCGTGTAGAGGCTCAACTTCAGAATGTTGGCGACTTCCTTGTTGGTCCGGCCCTCCGCCAGCAGTTGGAGGATTTCCTTTTCGCGTGGCGTCAGCAGATCGTAGCTGTCCTCCACCTCTTTGTCGCGTATCCGGCGAACGTAATCCTCCAGCAGCGTCTTGCCGATCACCGGACTGAAAAACGATTTCCCTTCCGACACGGTTCGGATGGCCCGAATGAGGTCCGCCTCCGCGGAATTCTTCAGAATGTAAGCCCGCGCGCCCGCCTTGAGAGCGCGCAAGACGTAGCCCTCATCGGAATGCATGCTCAGGATCACCACCTGTGTTCTGGGTTCCCGCAAGACGATCTGCTCGGTCGCCTCGATCCCGTTGAGTTGCGGCATGCCGATATCCAGCACCGCAACCTCCGGATGATGTTGGGAAACGAGTTCAACCGCTTGCCGTCCATCCTCGGCCTCTGCAATGACTTTGAAGTCCCGCTGCTGTTCGAGCAGGAGCCGCAAACCCGACCGGATGATCGTGTGGTCGTCAGCCAGTAGTATCCGGATTTGCCCCACGATGAAGGCCTCGACCGCCCAGAATACAGCAACAAGGCCGGGAATTCAGCGGCGTCCGGCTCAGACGCGCGTCCGATTCTCCGGACAATGAAGCGCTGTTGCCCTGTAGGCTTTCTTTATATAGAATCTCTTAATATGGAACTTTTGCAAGGCACGCTCGACATGTTGGTGCTCCGGACGCTGCGCGCCGGTCCCCTGCATGGCTACGGAATCGCCAAGAATATCCGCAGCGCCTCCAACGAGGCCCTCGATATTGAGTTCGGCTCGCTCTACCCCGCGCTGAAACGGCTGGAAATGAAAGGTTGGATCGCTTCCGCGTGGGAGACCTCCGAGCACAACCGCCGCGCCAAGTATTACAAGCTCACCGCAGCCGGCCGGAAGCAGTTGCTGCGCGAACACTCTAAATGGGCGGACTTCGTCAGCGCGGTCAGTCGCATCATGGGCCCGGCTCCAGAGGTCAAAGGATGATGCTCTGGAACCGGCTGAAATATCTGCGGCCCGCGTGGCGCCGTAACCAGGAGCGCGAGATGCGCGAAGAACTGGACTCTCTAGTCGCTATCGCTGGCCGCGCCGAACTCGGCAACCTCACAATGGCCATGGAGAACGCCCGTGCTACATGGGGGTGGACATGGCTGGAGAGCATCATTGCCGATATCCGCTATTCATTCCGCTCTCTGCGCCGCCAACCCGCGTTTGTCGCGGTCGCCGTTCTCTCCCTCGCCCTCGCCATAGGCGCCAACAGCGCCATCTTCAGCTTTGCTGATGCTCTTCTTTTGCGGCCGCTTCCCGTGCCCGACCCGTCGGCTCTGTTCGACGTCAGCTACACTGCGCCCGACAACCCGTTTGAGGGCATGTCGTTCCCGGATTACCGGGATCTGCGCGACAAAAGCCGCTCATTCGCCGGCGTGGCCACATACCACCTCACGACGCTGGCGGCGGCCACGGAAGCCACCGCTCCGGCGCGGATTCGGTTCACGGTCCTGGTGAGCGGCAACTTCTTTCCCGTCCTTGGAGTCGCGCCCTTGGCTGGCCGTGCGTTTCGACCTGACGAAGCCAACGCGCCAGGCCAGGCCGTTGCGATGATCAGCTACGATTTCTGGCGGCAGTACCCGGACAGCCAATCTGTAATCGGCGCCCCCTTGCGGCTCAACGGGATCGTATTCACGATCATTGGTGTCCTGCCCGAGTCCTTTACCGGCCTCGATCGCTTCATTCGGCCCAGCATCTATATTCCGCTTGGCATGTCTCAGCGCCTGGCCTCTGCAATGTCCGACCCACTCGAGGACCGCGGGCGGCACAACCTGGTGGTCAAAGCCCGGCTGAGTGCCGAATCATCGCCCGAGTCCGCGCAGGCCGAACTGGCCACACTCGGCGCGTCTCTCGAACGCGAGTATCCAAGGACCAATCACAGCCGGCGCATGTCGGTCCGCACGGAACTCGCAAGGCGCATCCAGCAAACTCCGCAAATGTTGGAGCTCGTCAAGATGCTCATGGGACTGGTCGGCCTAATCCTCATCATCGCGTGCTCCAACCTCGCCAATCTGCTGCTTGCCCGGGCGCGGGCTCGCAGCCGCGAGATCGCCATCCGCCTTTCCATCGGAGCAGGACGGCTTCGTCTCGTGCGCCAGTTGATGACCGAAAGCTTCCTCTTAGCCATATTCGGCGGCGCCGCTGGATTGTTCTTCGCGTACCTCGGAATTTTGCTCCTGCAAACGTGGAGCGTGCCCACCGACCCGCCAAATATATTAGGCGCGCAGTTGGACTGGCGCGTTGTGGAGTTCAGCTTTCTCGTGGCGCTGGTCAGCTGTCTGTTTTTCGGCTTGGCTCCGGCCTGGCAGACCGTACGGATGGACTTCGTGCCCGCGCTAAAGGACGGCGGACACGGAACTTCAGCCGGGCGGCGCACGCTCGGCCGTGATGTGCTGGTCATCGGCCAGATCGCCCTCGCCATGGTCGTCCTGATCGCTGCAGGCATGTTTCTTGCGGGTTTCCGCAGGATGCTCGTGGCGTCGCCTGAATTTCGCGTCGACCATCTGATCACCCTCGATACGGCGCCGGACATGCTCCATTACACACCCGACCAGGCGAAAACCTTCTACCGGCAGCTCGTCGATCGCGTTCGCCTGATGCCCGGAGTCGCCGACGTGGCCATGACCGAAGCGCTGCCTCTGGCTCCCGCGCAAACCATTTTGACGGTCGTGCCCGAAGGCTACCAGTTCCCGAAGGGCCGCGAGACCGCGGTTGAGTTCGGCAGTTCCGTTGACGCCGGTTACTTCCGTATCATGCGCGTTGAAGTCACGCGCGGTCGCGCCTTCACCGTCGACGACCGCGCGGGAACGCGCCGCGTCGCCATCGTGAACCAGCAGTTCGCGAAAACCTATTGGCCGGATCAGGATCCCATCGGCAAACGTATCCGGCTGGATAAACCGGATGGACCCCCGGCCGAAGTCGTTGGAGTCGCCAGGACCGGCCACTACCTGGTCGTGAACGAAGCCCCGGAGCCATACGTGTATGTGCCCTATGAGCAGAATCCGCGCTCCCAGATGACGTTGATCGTGCAGTCGATGGCCGATCCGGCTTCGCTCGCATCGCCGCTGCGCGAAACGGTCCGCTCGATTGACCCCAACCTGCCGGTATTTAACCTCCGGACCGTGGCCACCCTCTACGAAAGCCGGGCTACGGGAACGTGGCTCCAGTTCCTTCAGATGGTCGGGACCCTGGGAGCCATCGGACTGGTGCTCGCGATGACCGGCCTTTATGGGCTCATTGCCTACAATGTAAGCCGCCGCGTCAAGGAGTTTGGGATACGCGTCGCCCTCGGTGCCAATCGCCGCGACGTCGTCTGGCTCGTGGAGCGCCGCGGTCTCCTGCTCGCGTGCGTAGGTATCGCGATCGGCGCGGTGCTTACCCGCGTGGCCATGCCCATGCTTGCCGCGGGTTTTCGCGGCCTCGGCTCATCGCCCCCCGTCGTGTACGCCCTCATTCCCCTGGCGCTGCTGATCGTGAGCGCCGCCGCGAGCTATCTGCCCGCACTGCGAGCCGGAGGGCTGGACCCGTTACGCGCCTTGCGGGACGAATAGCCGGAGGCAATCTTTTGGCTGGCCTTTTGATTCCAGGGCGGTCCGTTCCCGCCCGCCGCCGGCAGCCATTTGATTGGTAGCGGCTTTTGGCGCCTCAGTGCATAATGCTGAATCTAATCGGATTGTGGTATTACCGTTGGAAAAGCTCTGGGATCCCAAGAACCGAGCCGCCGTCCTGACAGCCAGCGCCAGCATGATTGTGGTGATCGCGCTCGTGGACTGGTGGACTTTGCCCTACGTGGCGCTCGGCTTCCTCTACTTGTTTCCTATTATGCTGGCTGCGGGCTTCCTATCCCGTCCTACATTGCTGGTGCTAGGCGTTTTTTGTGCGGTCTTGAGCCAGACGTTCAGTTCACTGGACTCTACATGGAGGGTTAGCCGCTTGATTTTTGAGGCCTTAGCCCTCTCCGGATGCGGATTGTTCGTCTCCGAGCTACTGCGCAACCGCCGGCTCAGCTTGGAAACACAACAGCGGTTGCGTGCATTAGTCGAAACCAGTCCCGCAGCGATTCTCACGATCGCGCAAAACGGCAGCATTGAACTTGCGAATCACTCGGCAGCCGAGCTGCTTGCACCGGCTAGTACAAATCTACTAGGACAGCCGGTCGCCGCGTTCCTCCCCGAGCTGCAAAAGGCGTTACAGTCCGGCAACGAGGCGCAATTCCGGACATCGATGCAGTGTGAGGCTCACCGCGACACGGGCGAAAGCTTCGTAGCCGAGGTTTGGTTTTCCACTTTCAAGGAGGGCGGCACGCCGAAACTCGCGGCCATTATCGGCGACGTCACTGAAGAGCAGCGTGCCAGCACTTCAGGTAGGGTAGCGCCGGATGGAAAGGAGCGGCCCAGCCTGAACAGCCGCCAAGTGGCGGTTCTGCGGCTGGTTTTCGAGGGACTATCGAGCCAGGAGATTGCGTCCCGGCTGGAGATGACTCCAAGTGCAGTGAAGAACACGCTCCAGCAGCTGTTCTTTAAAAGCGGAGTGAATAATCGCAGCCAACTGGTTCGCGTGGCGCTCGAACGCTACCGCGATTTGTTGTGAACAAGCAGTTAGAAGAATCCGCCCTCCAGACTGTTTTACGGTGGCGCCGCCGGCTTCAGCTTGCACGCTGAATCCATCCTTTGGCACCATGCAGAAGGATGGTCGGGCGCGCAGTTTTCTTCGGCATCGCGCGTATGGCGATGCTGGGCAATCTGATGACGCAGGCTGCATGGACAGCGTCGCCTCCTGAGCCCCCGCTCGGACTGCCTCCCGTGCCCTGGCCGGCCGACAACCCGTACTCGGCGGAGCGCGTTGAATTGGGCCGATATTTGTTCTTCGATCCCCGCCTTTCGGCGAACGGAATGGTTTCGTGCGCAACTTGCCATCCGCCTGATCACGCCTTTGCGGGCGGCGACCCGGCGCCCGTCGGCATCACCGGGAAGCCGCTGCGCAGGCGCGTGCCGACAGTGATCAATCGAGCTTACGGACGAAGCCAGTTCTACGACGGGCGCTCACCGACCCTGGAGGCTCAGATCACCTTTCCCATCTCGGACCGAAACGAAATGGGAAACACGCCCCAGGCCGCAGCCCAAGCGATATCGAAGATCGCGGGTTACCGGCCGCTGTTCGAGCGGGCATTCGGCGATCCACAGGTCACTTTCGACCGGATCACAAAGGCGATCGCGACCTTCGAGCGGACGATCCTTTCCGGCAACTCGCCATACGACCGCTTTGTGAACGGAGACAAGAACGCATTGAGCCCCCAGGCGAAACGGGGCCAGCAGATTTTCGAGCGCACCGGCGAATGCTCGGAATGCCATAACGGCTTCAATTTCACCAACGAGAAGTTCGCCGGCCTGGGCATTGGTCCGGATCAGCAGCCGCCGGACTTCGGCCTGGCGGGTATCACCGGAAAGCGCCGTGATGAAGGAAAGTTCAAGGTGCCGACTCTTCGGGAAGTGGCGCACACCGCGCCTTACATGCACGACAGTCGCTTCAAAACGCTGGATGATGTGCTGGAGTTTTATCGCAAAGGCGGCCAGCCCAGCCGGCACCTGGATTCGCGTATTGCGCCCTTCTTTCTGGATGCGCAGGCCAAAGCGGATTTAAGGGCCTTTCTCGAATCCCTCAGCGGCGAGGGCTGGCAGCAGATCAAGCCTCCGGAAAAACTGCGCCAGTAGCCGCGCCTCGCCTATCTTTTCCCGAACTTCAAGCGCCGGCCGAGGATCATTTTCACCAGCAGATGGTCCGTGGAGCCGGTTAAGCCGATGCCGGGGGCAAAATTGAATTCCCAGTTGGGGCCGAGATTGAGATCGATCGCCGGGAAGATCGCTTGCACCTGGTCGTGTAGCGGGTCGAAGCCGGTGATCGAACCCACGTCGCCATAGTATTCGAAGCCCATGCTGACCTTCGAGGTGACATCATAACTGACTTTTACATTCGGTGCGAACGTCACTCCTTTGCTCACGCTCAGGCCGTGGAACGAGCGGTCCACGGCGGGATTGAGGGACACGTACCAGCGGTCCATCTGTTTGTCGACGATGGGCCGGATCTCCCAGGTCCAGGTGTCCGGCGAATAAGAACGGCGCTGGTAGCCGATCTCGGTCGAAAGGCTCACGTTCACCGGCCAGTGCCACGATTCGGGAACGCGGACACGCGGGCGAATGTGATCGCCCACCCACTGGTACCCCTCGGGCCCGCGGTAGCTCATGAAAATATAGAAGCCGGTTTCAAACCAACTGGTGAAGCCTTGCGTGATTTCAATGGTTTCATGCAGCGCGTGTTCGTCGGGGCGAACTCCGTCCACCTCCGTCTTCGACCCTTCGAAGGTGAAGTTCGAGTGCAACTCCACCATGGTGCGTTCAGGGGGGACCAGTTCGCTGCCGTACACCTGCACTTCATAATTTTCCTGGGCGAGAGCGGTGACAGCAAATCCGAGACACAAAATCGCCCGGCAAACTACAGTGCAGTGAATGACCGGGCGCACGTTAAGTCCGCCGGCAGAAGGTTCGGAAATCAAACGCACCCGCGTTGGCAAGCTCGCCGTCCGAGTATCTATCGCTGTGACGGATCGCGTCAACTCTCCATGCGCCGACACCCAGTCCTGATCTTGCCCGGCCAACCGTTGGACTATTTTCTTAGCGGTCATCCGCGATCCGTAACACAGCCCGCAAAGAGGGACATCATTTGATTGGATGTCAGAACATCTGCGGCGAGAGATAATTAACGCTTCACCTAAAATGTTGCCTTTAGATCAACTTTGGGACGAACGGAACCGGACTGCTGTCTTGATCGTGAGCGGTTCCATCATTCTCGTAGTGGCGGCCGTGGATGCGTGGACGAAACCCTACGTTTCACTCGGCTTTTTGTACCTTTTTCCCATCATGCTCGCCGCCGCCTTCCTGCCCAGGTGGTTCCTCGCCTTGCTGGGAACCGCTTGCGCTGTCCTCGCCGAGATCTTCAGTTCTCTTGAACCGTCATTTGTGCGTTTAGGGTTTGAAACGCTGGCGCTTGCCGGCTGCGGATTGTTCGTTTCGGAACTGGTGCGGAACCGGCGCCTGAGCTTGCAGGCCCAGGAACGGTTGAAGGCGCTGGTCGAGACAAGTCCCGCGGCCATCGTGACCGTGGACGAACGTGGATTCATTGAACTCGCGAACCGCGCTGCCGTTGAATTGATGGCTCCGCGCGAGGGAGAATTGATCGGCGATCCGATTGCCGCTTTCCTGCCGGAATTGCACCACGCACTCCGATGGGAGGAGGCCCCGCAGTTCCGGGCTTCCATGCAGTGCCAGGGGCACAGGGGCACTGGAGAGACTTTCACCGCCGACGTGTGGTTCTCGACCTACCGCGAGGGCTCCACTCCAAAACTCGCGGCCATCATTGCCGACGTCACCGACGAGGCTCCTCCCGGTTCCACTTCCGAAAATCAGGAGCAAATCTCGCTGAACTCCAGGGAGTTAGAGGTTCTCCGGCTCCTCGTACAGGGATTGTCGAACAAGGAAATCGCCAGCCGCATGGCCATTTCCGAAAGCGCCGTTAAGAACGCGTTACAACAGCTCTTCGCAAAAACCGCTGTGCGAACCCGCAGCCAGCTTGTTCGCGTGGCATTGGAACGATATCGAAACCTAATTTGATGAAATCGACGCGCGCCCTCGCTGGCGCGCATCATGCGGTTTGTTACGGGCAACCACTACAGTTTCTTTGGGTTGCCGCGTCACCAGTTCCGGCCGCGTGTCCAAAGAGCCTTCCAGCGCCACTCGCACCAACTGGCTCCGCGTCTTCACCCCCGCCTTCCCGAATAGCCGCTGCACGATGTTCTTGATGGAACTCTCCGAAAGGCCCATATCGTCCCCTATCCTTTTATTCGTCAAGCCTCCCAGGATGCCGCGCAACACATGGCGCTCGCGGTCGCCCAAGGGCTCGCCCGATCCGGAAAGTTCCAGTTGGGGGTACTGATTGATCACCGTGCCTGCAAGTAACTGAACCACTTTCGGTTCAATCCAAAGTTCATCGTGGGCAACCAGCTTGATTGCCTGCACCAGACGATCCAGGCTCTCCGACTTCAGGAAAATCCCGGCCGCGCCCCGCCTGAGCGCGATTGCTGATCTCCGCACATCCAGCGTTCCGGCAACAATGAGGAACCGGCCCTGGTAACCCGATTGCCGCGCGGCCGCCATAAAGTCGTTCCCCTCTGTAGCATCGAAATCCAACAGAATGATGTCGGCCCCTGGATTCTTCAGCACCTCAAGGCCCTCGGAAGCAGTGCCGCACTCCCCGGCTATTTCAAACTCTGGTTCCAGCGCGAGGACGCGGCTCAGGCTCGCCCGAAACAGAACGTGGTCATCCAGTAAGACCAACCGGATTCGCTTTTCACGGGAGTGTTCGTTCATGGGACTCAGCTGCTGAGCGCGAGTTTATCTTATGGCGAACTGGTTACAGGTGCCAAGCGCTCAGTCCAAAAGACAGCCGGTATTGGCCCAAAGACTGACCGTTTAGCCGAAAGATTAAATTCTAGCCTTCAGTTTGGCTGAACGATTATCTAAAGAGTTGCAGGTTGAGCCTAAGATCTGTGGCTCACACTCTTGAAGGGAGATAAAGTTAGGTCGTCCTCCCGAGGTGTTCCTCTCCGCGCAGACCATTTGCCGAGCGGTCCGAACGTCCAACCCCTGGGGTGGCTGGTGAGGATAGCGGAGCAAATCACGACGGACTTGGGAACCAAGGAGTCCTGATGTGAGGAGGATCACAATTGCCGGTTAAATTCGTGGGTTACAAGAGCCGGTCGCTGGCCGGACAGGCGAGAGGGTCTGTCATGCACAGGGCCTTCGAGGAGTCCGTTTGCGGCGCCTAGCAGGGTACGTTTCCCTGGGGCTGCTCCTGGCGAGTGGACTTCCCCAACGCCTCGCGGCTCAAACCTTTACGTGGCAAGAGATTTTAGGCAAGTTCGAGGCTACGAATCCGACCTTGAAGGCGGCTCAACTGAGCATCGATGAATCGCGCGCCGCGGAGATCACGGCTTACCTGCGTCCTAACCCGGACCTTTCGGTGACCGCAGATGGATTTCAAATCACCCGCAATGAAGGCGTCTGGCGGCCGTTCAGCGGTGTCCTCGAAGTGCCGAGCATCAGCTATTTGCACGAGCGCCAGCACAAGCGCGAGTTGCGCCGGGATACCGCCCGGGAATCGACCGCCATCGCGGAATCCACCTACCTCGACCAGGAGCGAAGCCTGATCTTCAATCTCCGGAGCGCTTTTGTGCAAACACTTCAGGCGAAAGCGGTTCTTCAAAACGCCCGGGAGAACCTCGACTATTGGGATCGGGAATTGGATGTGAATCGCACACGCTACAAAGCCGGTGATCTCGCCCTGGTGGACCTGAACCGTCTCGAGTTACAGCGCGTGCAGTTCGAATCCGACTTCGAAACGGCAATCGTGAACTTGCGCACGTCCAAAATTCAGCTTCTGATGATGCTGAACGACCGGACGCCGATTGAGCAGTTTGATGTTACAGGTCGGTTTGACTTCGTGGATCAATTGAAACCCTTGGAGGAACTCCGCAACTTCGCGCTCGATGCGCGGCCGGACCTGAAGGAGGCCGTCCAAAATGTGGAACTAGCGAAGCTGAATCACCAGCTCGCTATCTCCAATGGCTCGACCGATCCTACCATCAGCGTCTGGTTCACCAACAATGGCTCTTTCAGCAACCCGTTTTCCGACAAAACGATCGGCGGGAGCATCAGCATTCCCTTGCGTATCTTCGACCGCAACCAGGGCGAGAAAGCTCGCACTCAGCTCGACATAGGCCGCAACGAGCGATTGTACGATGCCAATCTGGCCCTGGTTTTCAGTGACGTGGATTCCGCTTATTGGACGCTGGTGCAATCCCTGAATCTGCTGCGGCCGTACAAAACCAAGTACCTGCCGTTAGCCACGGACGTGCGCGACCGTACGGCGTTCTCGTTCCGCAATGGCGGCGCCTCACTGCTCGACTTCTTAGATGCTGAAAAAGCATATCGCGACACGCGCCTGGCGTATTTGAATTTGATCGGCGCGTACTTGACCGCCGCGGCTCAGATGAACATGGCCGCGGGACGGGAGGTGATGGAATGAATCGCTTGCTTCTATGGGAGGCGGCTCTATCGGTGAGCCTGGGCCTTCTGGTAACCGGCTGCGAAAGGAAGGCGACCGCACAACAAGATACCGGCCCGGCGCCCACGACCGTGCAGCCGGAAATGGATGCCAACAACTTTCAGGTGGATCACCCCGAGCAGTTTCCCCTGGCCACGGCGGGTGAATACATCGCCGCGCCGGAGCTGAATGTGACCGGCGTGGTCAATCCGGATGTTTCGCGCCAGGTGCCTGTGCCGTCACTGGCCACCGGGCGAATCGTGGAAATTGACGCACGGCTGGGTGACACGGTGAACAAGGGCCAGCTTCTGTTCAAAGTGCGGAGCTCGGACGTCGCC
>JASHOO010000388.1 GCA_030041035.1 Bryobacteraceae bacterium
GAGCATAGGGTTGGAATCCTTCGGCGGAAGCCGATTCAGGATAGCGGAGGGGGCTTGGGTGAGCGGGAGCGAGCGGTGGGATTTGGTTGAGGCGTCAGGGGAAAAAGTTGTCGGGGGATGAGTGAACGGGGTTTGGAGGGCGTGGTGGCGAAATCGGGAATTGAGGTCCGTCCCTGGCTTTAGAGGGTGGGGAAAAATCGGGGGGAGGCAAGTGACCGGTATTGGACGAATGATCCCAAGACCGGACGCTCGGGCGGAAACGGCCACTGGTTTTCAAGGAGTTGCGTTGGCGCGTCGTTTGCCTTGTCAAGCGCGCTCTGGTGTGCGAAATCTCGCAAGGAGTCAACAACTATATGCCAAACCCGACTATTCACTCACTTCTCGTTGCCGGTTTGTTAACGGTTTCGTTATGTGCGGGGAACGACCCGTTTGTAGGCAAGTGGAAGCTCAACCCGACGAAAAGCAAACTGACCGACCGGATGAAAGTAGAGGCGGCGGGACCGAACAAGTACGCCATCGACTTCGGCGGCGGTGTCGAAACCGTTGTGGCCGACGGGACGGACCAGCCCGGACTCGGTGGCACGACCGTGTCGGTGACCATCGAGGGACCAGACGCGTGGAAGGTGGTGCGCAAGAAGGACGGGCGCACGCTCGTCACGGGGACGTGGACGCTTTCCAAAGACGGCCAGACGCTGCACGATGCTTTTCGAGCGAACCAGCAGGATGGGTCAATCTTGAGTCTGGATTACGTGTACCAGCGAACCGAGCCAGGCTCCGGTTTCGTGGCGACGTGGGAAAGCACGAGCGAACAGGTGAACTCGGTGATTGAGTTTCAGATTGAGCCTTACGAGGGGGGCGGCCTGACATTTACTACTTCCGGGGAGAATCAGTCCTTGCACGTGATCTTTGATGGGAAAGATTATCCCAATGTGGATGCGCCGGCGGGTTCTACATACACGGCACGCCGGCTGAACGAGCGCACTCTGGAAATCACCGACAAAAAGCAGGGCAAGGTGACGAACACGCAGCAGATCGAGGTTTCTCCCGATTTGAAGACGCTGACGGAGACCGCGCACCCCGCGGATCACGGCACTCCGAACATTCTGGTGTTCGAAAGGGAATAGGTCTGTTTCCCGGTTGCGATGCGCGGGAGAGGATCTGCGGCTTTACGAGGGGTAGGCGTTACGCCACCACGCCCGGTTCTTCGATGGTGAGCTCGCCTTTGGTGGCGTCGAGCTGGGACATGACGCCGAGAGGGAGGGTGAGCTGGTCGTCGGTGTGGCCGATGGTGAGACCCGAGAGGACGGGGATGCGGAGGCGGCCGAGGATGTCGTCGACGACTTCGCCGACCGAAAGCGTGGATTCGTAAGAGGGCTTGAACTCGCGCGGCTGGCAATCGTGGCATTCGCCGAAGATGAGGCCGGCGGCGGCGTCGAGTTTGCCGGCGAGACGCAACTGGGTGAGCATGCGGTCGATGCTGTAGGGCTCTTCGTCGACATCTTCGAGGAACAAGACGCGACCGGCGGTTTCGATCTCGTAGGGCGTGCCCATGGTGGTGGAGATGAGCGTGAGGTTGCCGCCGAACAAGGCACCGCGCGCGGTGCCGGGGCGCACGGTGCGGAGTGTGTGCGCGGGGCGCAGGGGGTCGGTATCGGGGGGATTGGTGACGCGGCCGATGGGTTCGGTTTCGAACAGCGCTTTTCGGAAATAGGTTTGGGTGAACGGTGTGAAGCGCGAGAGCGTGATGGGGCCGTGGAAGGTGACGAGGCCGGCCCGCTTCTGGATGGCGAGGTGGAGCGCGGTGATGTCGCTGTAGCCGAGGAAGATTTTGGGATTAGCGCGGATGAGATCGTAGTCGATGCGATCGAGCAGTTGCGAGGCGCCGTAGCCGCCGCGGATGGCGAAGACCGCTTTGACTTCGGGATCGCGAAACATGGCGTGGAGGTCGTCGAGGCGATCCTCGACGCTGCCGCCGAGATAGCCGTCGCGCTTGCGGACGTTGGTGCCGAATTTCGGGACGAGATCGAAATAGCGGGCGGTGCGCTCGGCGAGGGCGAGGCGGTCGGGATCGGAGACGTAGCTGGAGGGCGTGATGAGGCCGACGGTGTCGCCGGCGCGGAGAACTTTCGGGCGGAGGAGCTTGCGTTCGGGAACGGCGGCGAAGGCGGAGAGAGCGGCGGTGGCGGAGAGGAGATGGCGGCGGGTCATAGATGATATGCGGAATCGCACTAAGGCGCGCCAAATGCCATGGGGTTCTCGCACACCCAAACCTCCATCCCACTGGGCAGCTTTTTGCCAATCACGACCATTCGAACGAACGTGACAGTCGACCAGCCGTCCAGTCCGCACCGCGCTCTAGATATCTGAAGTACCCTTCCCCGTGCCTTTTTGGGCAGGGTTATCGCTGGGGCTTTTGCCATTGTCTCCACAAACTCTCTGTGTCCTGGCAGTACCTGATCTGGATGATGGATGAGATCGTAAGCGTGCTGGAGTTTTTCCGCGTTCGTGTGGCTTTCCGTGAAGAAGCGATCTGCTTCGTCTCGTCTGTTTTCCTCTTCCGTGATCAGCTTTCGAACCTCGGGGTCATCGAGCACGACACGCAATGGCGGAGAGATTCCAATTCCGTAGATGGGTATTTTCTCTCCATTGTTCCAGTAGTTTGGCTGCTGCCCTTGGAGAAGCGCTGCGGACAGAAAGGCGAACATGAAGGGAGCCCTCACCATTCTGCTTGATTATCGCACCGTGACCCTTGATGCGCGCCAGGACGCGACGACGAATCATATCTGATACATTATCGTCACGCGGAGAGTGGACATGCGTGTGGTGATTGCATTGTGTTGCCTGGCGGTCGCTGGTTTAGCTCAGGACAATTGGCGGTCCGAGGGCGTGATCTACACGGATCATTCGCCGCATGTAAAGCTGCACACGGTGCCGGTGCGCGCGGTGAAGATTGAGGACGGGTTCTGGTCGGCGCGGATGCGGATCAACGTGGAGCGCAGCATTCCGTCGATGCTGGAAGAGTTGGAGCAGCATGGAGTGGTGGATAACTTCCTGCGGTTGACGGGGAAGTCGCAGGCGCCGCGCAAAGGGCCGGTGTATACGGATTCCGACATATATAAGTGGATCGAGGCGGCGGGGTTCGTGTTGCAATCGGGCGACAGGCCGGAACTGCGCAAAACGATCGACCGGCTGACGGATGAGATTCTCGCGGCGCAGGAGCCGAGCGGGTATCTGAACACGTACTACCAGAATGAGCGCAGAGACAAGCGGTTCACGGAGATGTACCGGTCGCACGAGCTGTATTGTCTGGGGCATCTGCTGCAAGCGGCGATTGCGTACTATCGCGCGACGGGAAACCGGCGGCTGCTGGATGGCGGGATGCGGTATGCGAATTACCTGATCGAGACGTTCGGCCCGACGAAGCGGCCGGCGCTGACGGGGCATCCGGAGCTGGAGATGGCGCTGGTGGAGCTGTATCGCACCACAGGCGAGCGGAAGTATCTGGATTTTGCCGGGTATCTGTTGAGCGGCGTGGAGCGCGAGCGGCTGCACCTGACCGACCAGCAGATCGTGTACCTGTTCAGCGGAATTCCGTTCACGTCGCGGACCGAGTTTGAGGGGCACGCGGTGCGGGCGATGTACGCGTCGTGTGGGGCGACGGATTATTACGCGGAGACGGGCGATGCGGCGTACCGGGCGACGCTCGAGCGGCTGTGGAAGGATCTGGTCAATCACAAGATGTACATTACGGGCGGGGTGGGGTCGCGCGAGGCGGGGGAATCGATTGGCCTGGCTTACGAGCTGCCGAATGCGCAGGCGTATGGGGAGAGCTGCGCGGCGATCGGCAACATGATGTGGAACTGGCGCATGCTGGCGGTGACGGGCGAGGCGCGGTTTGCGGATGTGATGGAGCGGGCGCTGTATAACGGGATCAACTCGGGGATGTCGCTCTCGGGGACGCTATATTGCTATCGCAATCCGCTGGAATCGGTGGGGGAGAAAATTCGGAACGAGTGGTACGACACGACGTGCTGCCCGCCGAATCTGGAGCGCACGTTCGCATCGCTGCCCGGATATTTCTATGCGACGAGTGCGAAGGGCGTGTACGTAAATCTGTATGACAATTCCCGTCTCGATTG
The DNA here is from genome assembly GCA_030041035.1 of Bryobacteraceae bacterium. GTDB lineage: Bacteria > Acidobacteriota > Terriglobia > Bryobacterales > Bryobacteraceae > QHXW01. The sequence goes on from JASHOO010000388.1 coordinate 4,140, forward strand.
GCATCTGGAAAATGGAACGGGTTTGCAGATTGAGCAGAAGACGCGGTATCCGTGGGATGGCGCGGTGGAGATTACGGTCACGCCGGCGAGGGCGGCTGAGTTCAGCGTGTTCGCGCGGGTGCCGGGGTGGTCGCAGGCGACGCAAATTGCGGTGAATGGAGTGTACGATGCGGTGCGCCCCGAACCTGGCGAGTATTTTGAGATTCGGCGCGAGTGGAAGGCGGAGGATCGGATTGAAGTGAAGTTCGATATGACGGCGCGGATGATCCGGGCGAATCCGCTGGTGCGGGAAGATGCGGGGCGCGTGGCAGTGCAGCGCGGGCCGATGGTGTATTGCCTGGAATCGGCAGACCAGGCGGGGTTGGGATCGCTGTTCGATGCGGAGTTAACCGGTACTTTCGAGCCATTTAGCGAGAAGTTCGAGGGCGATTTGTTGAACGGCGTGGTGGAGCTGCGGCACACGGGCGCGGTGGCGGAGAAGCTGTTTGAAGATGAGCCGCTCTATCAGGCGAGCGCGCCGTCAGCGCGTCCGTTCAAGCCGGCGGAGCTGACGTTCATTCCGTACTACGCGTGGGCGAATCGCGGAATGAGCTCGATGGAAGTTTGGGTGCCGGTGGATCAATCTGCCACGGTGCGGTAGGCTCGACCTGCGCGAGCTCGGCACGTAGGTTACGGAAAGGTGATCGCCGTCAGAAATTCCACCTGATCGGTAACGGTGGTTAGACCGAACATCGGAACATTTTGATCACGCGCCCAGCGCAAGTAGCGGAACTGAGGCGCGATCTTGAGCTTCCAGAGGTGTGCCTCGATTCCTAATCCCACTGCGAATCCGTGATTGGACGGGTTCGTGTGGCTGAGGCTGTAGGAGTACCTGAACGCGGGGCCCGCATCGATGAACGGCTTCACCAGCGGCAACTGGAGACGGTACTTCAACAGGACGGGTAACTCCCAAGTTATGGCATGCTGCGCAAAGACGCTTCCCCAGTCGGGCGGAGTTTGGCCGAACTGGGCGGTTAATTTGAAGCAGAGCGAATGGTACAACCCATCGGCTTCGACCGAGAGATGCAGCGGCAGCCGCGCCTCTATCGTCGCACCGCCGATCCAGCGCTCGGGAGTTGAGGAGCCCAAGATGAGGATATTTTCATTGGTGGCGCCAACCGGCAGAAGGTTGTAATTCTGGAAATCCTGGGTCAGACCTGCGCCACCCATCAGGCCAAAGGAAAAAGGCTGCGCGTATGCCGAAAGAACAGGCATCAGGAGACAAACGAAGATGGATCTGCGGATCATATTGTTCTTGTTCAGACGGTGTATGGCGCATTAGGGTTCCGGTGACAACCGCGACAAACTGAGACAAAAGCCACCATGCGTGTTCCGCTCTCGGTTTGCGGAGCCCACCGGTGGATCAACCCGGCAGCGGGACGCGATAGACTTCGCCGGTTTCGGCGACGGAGAACCAGATGTCGCGATTCCAGACGGTCATGCCGTGGGGCTGGAGGACGACGCCATCGCGCATGGGGTCTGCGGGGGGCAGCATGAGCTGCATGAGGATTTTGCCTGTGGCGGGGTCCATTTTGAAAAACGAGCGGTAGATGCTCTCGGTGACCCAGAGGGAGCCGTCGGGGTCCCAGCCGATGCCGTGCGGGCGCACGCCGGGCGCGGGGAAAGAGCGCTTTTCGGCGCCGTCGCCGGGATCGAGCAGAAAGACGCGCACGGCGGGAGGGACGGCCACCCAGAGTTCGCCGTGCCGCCATTCCAGGCCGTGGGCGCCGGTGCGCGTGGGGTGTGCCGAGCGCGGGCCCCATTTCACGAGGCCGGAACCGGGGCTGGGCATTTTCTTCAGGGTGCGGCCATTCTGTGCGTCCACGCGCACGAGCAGGCAGTTGTAGGTGGAAGCGATCCACACGGCTTCGCCGTCGAAGGTGATGCCGCTGCCGCGATCGGTTTCAGTATCGAACTGGCGGATGACGCGGCCGTTTTCAAAACGCACGAGCGCGGCGCGATTGGTGGCCTGGTCGAGGATCCAGAGGCCGTCGTTGGCAGCTTGCAGGCCGTTGGGAGCGGGGCCGGGGGTGGAGAAGGCGCGGGTGACGGTGGTGGCGACCTGCGTGGGGAAGGTTGCGGCGGCAACACGAAGTTGGATGCATGGAAGCGCCGCGAGCTTGAGAAAGTCGCGGCGTTGCATCCGTCTACTGCGTTTCGAGCTGAATCAACTCCGGTTCCGGAGTGCGTTCGGGCGCCAGGATGGTCTGCGGGTCGCGCCAGTAATCCATGTAGGAGGCGTAGTGGGCGCAGGCGACGGTGCAGCGGGGCGCGCAGGACTTCACGGTGAGATATTCGCGGCGGATATCTTCGAGCGTGTACTGTTCGAGCGGCTTGGCGGGGTAGCCTCGCTGCTGCGAGCAATAGTGCACCAGGCCATCCTCGCAGACGTAGAGGTAGCGGGCGCCGGCGCGGCAGCGCCACTCGTTGGGCAGGCCGTGTGCGATGTTGTGCTGGAACGAATGCAGGCGCGCGTAGCTGCGCTTGGCCATGTTCTTCATGCGGACATAGACATCGCGCTCTTCGGGCTTGAGCGGCTGCAACTGGCCGTCGCCATCGTGAATGATGCCGATGGTGGAGGTGAAGCCGAGCTCGACGGCGCGGCGTCCGACTTCGAGCGCGTCCTCGGGATTGTGAATGCCGCCGCCGACCACGGAATTGATATTGACGTGAAATTCGGCGTTTTCGGCGAGCAATTCGAGTTTCTTATCGAGGACCTTCAGGCTCTTTTTGGAAACGTCGTCGGGATTGACGTTGTCGATGGAGATCTGCATGTGCTCGAGGCCGGCGTGGTTGAGGCGCTGGATGCGCTCGCCGGTGAGCAGATAGCCGTTGGTGATCATGCCGGCCATGACGCCGTGATAGCGGATGCGCGCGATGATTTCATCGAGCTCGGGATGGAGCAGCGGCTCGCCGCCGCTCAAGGTGATGATAGTGGTGCCGAGTTCGGCCAGGCGGTCGAGACGGCGGTACATGGTGGCGAGCGGGACGGGCTTGGAGAAATCGTCGTACTCGTTGCAATAGGCGCAAGAAAGGTTGCAGCGGCGGATGGGGATAATATGGGCCAGAACCGGATGGTCCTTGGAAAGCAGACCTTTGACGATCATCGCGAGCTCGCGCGAGCGACGATGCATGGCTTTCGAACTGCGCCGGAACCGGAAGCCCAAATCTGCCATAGTGGGAGAGATTCCTATAGATTAGACCACAGGGTGCGGCGGGCGAAGCTAACAATTAAATTGAGTGGCGTAAATTTGCACGTAGAATGTTGATTTTCCCCATCGAATGAAGAAGATAGGAGAAATCCCAGGAGCGACGGTTTCTGTATTGCTGGATGCATCGCCGCTGTTATTACGCAGCGCGGGTGTGAAAAATTACGTCTACTACTGGGCGCGCAGCCTGGCGGAAAATGCCGGCGGGAACGGGTTGAAACTGTTTCCGTTCCTGAACAGGCTGGGGACATTTGCGCATGAGAGATCGGTGCTCGGCCCGGCGGCGACTTTGCCGCGGCTCGGCCTGCTGTACGCGGCCAACATCTGCCCGTTCCCGTTTTTGAATTGGGTGACGCCCGATTGCGACGTTTTTCACGCCTCGCACCAGGTGCTGCACCCGCCGCGCAAGACACGCATGACGGCAACCATTTATGACGTGACGTGCTGGCTGATGCCGGAGGTGCATGCGCCGGCAAACCTCAAGGCGGCGGACGGGATTGCCAACGGCGTGTTCCGGCCGGCGACGGGCTTGATTGCGATTTCGGAATGCACGCGGACGGATGCGGTACGCGTGCTGAAGCTGCCGGCGGAAAAGATCGAGGTGATCTATCCGGGGATTGCGCCGGCGTTCTTTGAGGCGGATGCCGAAGACGCTCGCGAGGTAGCGTACCGGTACGGGCTCGAGAAACCGTACGCGCTTTACGTGGGAAGCATTGAGCCGAGGAAGAATGTGGCGGCGATGCTGGGCGCGTGGCTGGATCTCGCGGCGGACGTGCGCGAGGAGTTCGATCTGGTGGTGGCGGGTCCGTGGGGATGGGGGGATCGGACGGTATACGACCGGCTGCGGACGGGCATTCCAGGCGTGCGCTATCTGGGTTACGTACCTGAAGCGGATCTTCCGGCGCTGACCACGGGGGCCACGATTTTCGTGTACGTGTCGTTGTACGAAGGCTTCGGGCTGCCGGTGGGGCAGGCGATGGCCGCGGGCGTCCCGGTGGTGGCGTCGATGGCATCGGCGCTTCCGGAAGTAGTGGGGGACGCGGGCCTCCTGGCCGATCCGCGCAGCCGCAGCGAGATTCGCGCGGGCATGGAGCGGCTGCTGGTTTCGCCGTCGCTGCGGGAGGAACTAGCGGGACGGGGAAGAAGACGGATGGAAGCGTTCACGTGGGCGGAAGCGGCGCGCAAATCGTGGGAGTTTTTCGAGCGGGTTGCGGGAGGGGAGGGTTAGGGAAAGCTGCGCCTCAGGCCACCAGAAGCGCCTGGCGAGCCAGGCGATCCAAGCGCATCTCGAGCGATTCCGGGGTAACCGGCTGGGCACCGGCAACGGGATTCGACTCGAGGAAAGCGTGCAGGGCGGCGGCCAAGGCGGGGCGATCGCGCGTGCCATCGAGCCATTGGACCAGGCAGCGGTCGATGTGGTCGGCGAGATCCACCTGGGCGTGCCGCAAGGTGGTGACGAGGGTTCCGTCCTTGGCCTGAAGCCGCGCTAATGGGCTGGCCACGGGACGTTCTCCGGGGCGGAGGGGGAACGGATCCGGGCGTACGCTGACTTCGACCAGCTCCGCTCCGTAAGTGTGAAGGAGAAAATCCGCCAGCAGTGCCGGCTCGCCACCGGCCTGGGCCAGCAGCTCGGCAAACGGCATGAATTGCGGCCAGACGGCGTGTAAACGGGCGAGAGCCGTCTTCACCTGAGGGTCGTCGCTGCGGAGCGGGGCGCCGTGCGGTGCGCGAAACTCTTCCCACACGCCCGGGCTGAGATCGGGCGCCGGGGAAACCGGACTCACAGCCGAAGCAAAGTACATGGCGGTAAGCGGGTCCGGATGGGGCGAGGGCCAGAGCGCGACCTCGGCGCGGCAGAGCAGCGTCTGGCGGAAGAGCCGGCCCCGGACAAAGTCGATATACTGCTCGGTACGGAGTGCGTCTCCCTGGGCCCACTGCCGCAATTTCTCCACTGCCGGTTTGTTGTAGAGGCCGCTTTCGATTTCCGGGAAGTGCGCTTCGCCGAGGTACTGCAACCCGTGGGCGCGCGCCTGCGCGAGGAACTCGTGGAAGTACGGAGCATAATTGACCGGCTCCAGATCGTCGTGATAGACGTACCACCAGTGACTTTGCGTGAGGTGCTGGAGTTCTTCGGCGAACAAGGCACGGGCGAGCGGGCTTGGGGCGGATTGGCCGAGCGACTCGATGAAAGCGATGGCCTGGCGCACGCGATCCGCGGGATCCTCCACGCCGGCGAGGTGAAACAGGAGCATTTGACGAAACATCTCGCGGCGATGAAAACCCGGGAGAGCATTGTAGCTGACGTAGGCCACGCCTTGCGGAGCCAGATTGTCGCGGCAAATTTGGAGCAGACGCTCGCGCGCTTCTTCGGGAACCCAGGAGTAGACCCCGTGCGCGATGATGTAATCGAACTCGCCCAGCTCGGCCCCGGCTTCCATGAGATCGCGTTCGAGCAGCGTGATATTGTTCAATCCGAGCGCGGCGACGAGTGCGCGGCCCTGGGCAACGGCCTGCGCCGCCGAATCGAAGCCGGTGAAGCGGCTGCGCGGCAGCGCGAGGGCCATGGGAATGATGTTTCCGCCGTCGGCACATCCCAGCTCGAGCACGCGGCACTCGCCGGGTGGCGAAGCGGCCAACCCGAAAAGCCTGGCGATGACGGCCAGCCGGTCGGGATGGGTTTGGGCCATGGGAAAGCCGATGTAGCGGACGCGGTTGTAGGCATCGGCCACTGCGGCGCGGTCCGGGTGCTGATGCAGTTGAGCGCCTGATTCGGCAGATGTGTCGCGTTCCCGATTCCTGGCGGGCAAGACAGCAGGATACTTTTGCGGGGGGATGAAAAACAAGGGGACGGCGGAGGTTTATGGGTAGATGACGTCGACGCGGTCCAGGTAGCCGGTGAGGGCGGCGATCTGGCGGCCGACTTCCTCGCCGTCGGAGCGCTTGGCAGCCTCTTCGATGAGCTTGCCGATGGCACTGATGCCGTCGAATCCGTAGCCGCCGCCGGAGCCTTTGAGATCGTGCCCGATGAAGCGGATCTTCGTATAGTCGGACTGTCGCAGGGCATCGGCGAGGCTGCGGACGCCTGCGCGCGTGATCTCGAGAAACAGCGGCACGGCCTCATCCATGCCCTCCGGGACCTGGACCTGGATTCTTTCCGGAGTGGCGGCGGGCTGCGGACAGGTGAAAGCTTGGATGGCTTCGAGCAATTCGCGTTTACGCACGGGCTTTACCAGGTGGGCGTTACAGCCGGCGGTGAGACTTTCCTGTTGCAGCTCGGGCAAGCAATGCGCGGTGAGGGCGAGGATCGGGGTGTGGCGTTTGTGGTGTTGGTCTTCCCACGCGCGGATCATGCGCGTGGCGGTGTAACCGTCCATCACGGGCATCTGGATGTCCATGAGGACGATGTCGTACTCGGCCGACTGGATCTTCTCCACGGCGGCGGCGCCGTTCGAGGCCGAATCGAGCTGGAACGAGGGGTGCTTGAGGTAGGCCTGGATCAGAAGCAGGTTGATGGGGGAGTCCTCGGCCACCAGGACGCGAACCGGTCTTCGGGCATCATCGGCTGGGGCGGCGGGAGGGTGCTCGATGGGATCAGGCACAGGACCGGACCTCCTCGGCTGCGCCGACAACGCGGTTTCGCCCCGCATGTTTCGCTTCGTAGAGACGCCGGTCCGCGGTGGCGATGAGGCTGGCGGGCTCCAGGCCCGAAACGCGGGCGGCGGCGGCTCCGCAACTGATGGTCACGCGGCCAAGCCGGGAGCGGCCGTGCGGGATATCGGAGGCTTCCACAGCAGCCCGCATCTGTTCGGCCACCACCTCGGCGCCGGCGCCGCCGGTATCGGGCAGCAGCACGGCGAATTCTTCGCCGCCGTACCGCGCCACCAGATCGAAGGGCCTCTTGGCAGCGGTTCGCAGCACCTCCGCGACGCGGCGCAGACAATCGTCGCCAGCCAGGTGGCCGTATTCGTCGTTGTAGCTTTTGAAGTGATCGATATCGATCATGACCAGGGCGATGGAACCGTTCTGGGGTTGTGCGATGGACTCGTACTGGCGTTGCGCACGCCGCCAGGCCCGCACCAGTTCCTCATCAAAATGCCGCCGGTTGGCGATTTCCGTCAGACCGTCCACCTGGGAGAGCCGGCGAAGCTTTTCGGTCAGTTCCACCAGCTCGCGCTCGTGCGCTTTGCGGCAATCCATCTCTTGTTTCAAGCGCAGCGCCGATTGCACGCGCGCCCCGAGCTCGACCCGATTGACCGGCTTGCGGACGTAGTCCATGGCGCCCGCCTCGAAGGCGGCTTTGAGGCATGCGGGCGATTCCTCGGCCGTGACCATGATCAGCGGGACATCCGTATATCGGGGGCAGGATTTGATTTGGCGGCAAGCCTCGATGCCGTCGATCTCCGGCATGAGCAGATCCATGAGGATGAGGTCGAATTCAGGCGGGGCGTTGAGGGGTTCGGCATCCATGGCCAGGGCATGAAACGCCGCCTGGGCCGAATCCACGGAGGTGAACCGGCTATGCCCCTGTGCCCGCAGGGCAGTCTCGATCAGCAGACGCGCCCCGGCGGAGTCATCGACGATGAGAATGCGCTGCGTGATGGCGGACTCCGGCGGTTCCATATTCCGCTCTCTGTGCTATCGGCGGAAACCAGCGGAATCGTTAGAGCGGAGATGGGAGTGCAAGAACGTTACGCCGTCCGGATGGTATGATCGGCAGGAGCCAGATGCCACCGGCGGAGCATCACGATCACGCGCACCAGGACGTTCCGTCGGATCTCGCCCTGCGCGTGAAGGCGCTCGAGTCGCTGCTGGTGGAAAAAGGGCTGGTGGATCCGGCGGCGCTCGATGCGCTGATCGATACCTACGAGAACAAAGTGGGGCCGCGCAACGGGGCGCGCGTAGTGGCGCGGGCTTGGGCGGAGCCCGCGTATAAGGCTCGGCTGCTGGCTGACGGCACCTCGGCCATCGCCGAATTCGGGTTCTCCGGCCGCCAGGGAGAGCACATGGTGGTGGTGGAGAATACGGCACGGGTGCATAACCTGATCGTCTGTACGCTGTGCTCGTGTTATCCGTGGCCGGTTCTGGGACTGCCGCCGGTGTGGTACAAGTCGGCGGCGTACCGCTCGCGAGCGGTAGTGGATCCACGCGGCGTGCTGCGCGAGTTCGGACTGGAGATCGGCGAGGATGTGGAAGTGCGCGTTTGGGACAGCACGGCCGAATTGCGCTATCTGGTTTTGCCCGAGCGGCCGGCGGGCACAGATCACCTGAGCGAAGAAGATCTGGCGGCGCTGGTCACGCGCGATGCCATGGTAGGCGTGGCCAAGGTCGAATATCCAAAACCCGGAGAGACCGCATGAACGGCGTGCATGACATGGGCGGGATGCACGGCATGGGTCCGGTGAAGCACGAAAAAGACGAGCCCGTGTTCCACGCGCCCTGGGAGGGGCGCACATTCGCCCTGACGTTGGCCGCGGGTGCCTGGGGTAAATGGAACATCGATGCAGGCAGACACGAGATCGAACTGATTCCCCCGGCCCAATACCTGCGCATGAGCTATTACGAGCGATGGTACGTGAGGCTGGTGGAGCTGCTTGCGAAAAGGGAGCTGGTTTCGCGCGAGGAGCTGGAAACGGGACATGCGAAGCCGGGAGTGCCGAAGGCGAGCCCACGGCTGACCGCCGGTCAAGTGCCCGCGCTGCTGTCTGCCGGTGCGCTGGCCAGCCGCCGGATCGCCGAGTCTCCGCGCTTCCAACCGGGCCAGCGCGTGCGCGCGCGTAACATCCACCCGGCCGGTCACACGCGGCTGCCGCGGTACGCGCGAGGCAAGCAGGGAACCATCGACCGTCACCGCGGCGGCTTCGTCTTTCCAGACACCAACGCGCATTTTCTGGGCGAGAAGCCGCAGCACGTGTACTCGGTGCGGTTCGCCGCGCGGGAGCTGTGGGGCGACCAGGCCTCGCCGCGCGACGCCGTGTATATCGACATGTGGGATGACTACCTGGAGCCGGCTTGAGCCGGCTTTTGCTGCGCGGCTGGAGCAGTCAGAGCGACTTGAGCCAGCGGTAAGTGGCTGCCGGATCGTCTGCCTGAAAAATCAGCGAGCCTGGAACGACGGCATCCGCGCCGGCTTCGCGCAGCCGGGGAACCGACTCCCGGCGAATTCCGCCATCGGCATAGAGCTGCACATCAGGACCCAACACCCGGCGCATGGCGCGGAGACGATCGCAGGCTTCCGGCGCCAGGTCCACGCCCTTGACGCCGATGTGCGTGCCCATGGAAATGACGTGATGCACGCTGCCGGCGTAGGGCCGGAGCGCCTCGACGGGCGTATCGAGCCGAATGGCCACCCCGGAGCGCCGCCCCGCCGAGTTCACCTGCCCGAGCGCATCAATGGCGCCGTGGCTCTCCACATGAACGGTCATCAGATCGGCACCAGCGGCAATGAAACTACCGATGAGGCTCGCGGGATGACTCACCATCAGATGGATGTGCAGCGGCTTTGGAGTGCATTTGCGTATGGCCGATACCAGGTCGGGAAAGAACAACAGATTGGGTGCAAAATGTCCATCGGCCACGTCCATGTGAAATGAGTCCGCAAAAGGCGAAATGAGCTGGATCTCGGAAGCCAGATTTACGAGATCGGCCGACCAGAGAGAGACGTCGAGAACCAGCGCCGGCATGGTTGATTCACCCGATTCCGGCTGCGGCGCCGGACGGGTCCTCGGCATCGGTTGCGGCGTGAGCTTCGTCGCGAATGCCCGACCCCGCCGGGCACAAACCACGGAAGTACGGGCAATGGGCGCAGCGGGCGGCTTCGCGCAATGGAAAACTGACGGTGGACTGCGCCTCGCGGAAATCGCGCACGAGCGTCTCGGGACCGTCAATCAACGAGCGTTCTAGCGAAACGGGAACGGGGACGCCGGGGCGGAGGAAATACACATGCGCCGCCGTGGGCGCCCGGCCCAGAATGCGCTCGAGCGCGAGCGCGTACAGGCGTAATTGCGGCGCGTAGAATTGCGCGCGCACCGCGGCTTCCCGCGCTTTGACATCGTCGGTCTTGTAATCGACCAGCACCAGTTCCCCGCCCTCTTCGAACCACAAGTCGATCTGGCCGCGCAGGACGACATCTTCGACCGCCATCAGAAAATCGAATTCGCGCTCGGCGCGTGCAGCGCGCGCGGCCCTACGGCCGAGATCGCTCGCATGGAAAGCTTCGACGAGCTTCCGGGCTTCGGCGGTGGCGTGGGGGACGGTTTGACCGGCGAGCAGCGCGTGAACCTCGAGGCCGAACTGGCTGGCGCCGATCTCTTCATCGGCATCGTCTTCATCGAGGGTCCGCAGCTTGCGCGGCACATTCCCGCGCCAGCCGAGATAGCGCTCCAGATAATACCGGCGCGGGCAATCGGCGAAGAGCGCGACCGAGGTCACACCGGCCGCGAAATCATGCTGGCCGTCGACAGCGGGGCGATCGAGCAGCGGCACCGGCGGCGCCGCCGGTTGAGCTGCGCGCGCCTCCAGCGGTCCGGGCGCCTGATCGGCGGCGAAAATCCGCACGGCGAAGCGCTCGCCATCGGGCGCCTCCATCTGAGCCACTCTCTGCTGCGGCGTCCGCAGATCCAGGCCCAGCGCTTCTTCGAGCGCCTTTGCCCATTCCTTTTGTGCGCCGAAACTGGAATACGAAAATACCAGATGCTCTTGAGCGCGGGTCATGGCGACGTAGAACAAGCGGCTGCTTTCATCGGTCTCGCGCTTCTTCAATTCGTCGGCGATCTCTTTGAGGAACCAGTCGCGCTTGGTGTCGCTGCTCGCGGGGTACATCCAGTTCGCTCCCAACCCGAGGTTGGGCGAAAAAGCCAGTGAGCCGCACCCCGCCGCGATTCCCTTATGCAGCGCGGCCAGGCACACCACCGGAAACTCCAGACCCTTGGCGGCGTGCACGGTCATGATGCGCACGGCGTTGACGGCGTCTTCGGGCGGCACGTCGGGCTCGCGGGCGTCGGCGTCACGCATCTGGCCGATTTCGTCCACAAATTCGCTGAGCGTAAGCCGTGACGAGGCCTCGCGCGCCAGGGCCAGAAACTTCTCGATATTTGCCGCAGCCCGCGTGCCCGGAGCCGCGCTGTAGCCGGTTTCATCCATGGCGCGCATCAGGAGCCGGTCGAACCCGGCCAGATCTCGCGTCTCCCGCCAGCGCGACATTTGTTCGCGGAAGCGGCGCAGCCGGGCGAGATCCTCGGCATCAAAACCGGCGCTCGCATGTTCCAGCCGCCGCAGCGCGATGCTCAAGTTCCCAGCGGCCTTGAGACGCAGCAGTGCTTCATCAGAGACGCCGGCAAAGGGCGAGCGCAAAACTGCCGCAAGGGCAATCTCATCCCGGGGATTGTCCACGGCGCGCAGGAGGCTCGAAAGATCGGTGATCTCGCGCGTTTCGAAGAAGCCCTTGCCCTGATTCAACAGGTATGGAATATCGGCCTGATCGAAGGCGCGCGTGAAGGCCGGGGCCACTTCCGAATTTCGCAGCAGCACGGCGATATCCCCGAATTGCACAGGACCTGCGGCCAGCGGCAGCGACCCTTCGAAGTCGCGGATGCGCCGCGCCACCCAGCGGGCTTCGAGATCGAGCGCCGCTTCCTGCGTGTCGGCGATGGCGGCGAGCACCTCGATGGACGCCTCCACTTTTGGCGGAAATTCCCTTTTCGCGATCAGCGGAAGCGGCTCGATACCCGGGGAGGCGCGCGAGATGGTTTCGGCAGCGCTCAGAATCGGCGGGCGGCTGCGCCAGTTTTCCTCCAGTTCCACCAGGCGCCCGCCGCGCGCGATCACCTGGTCGCGGTATTCGCGAAAAACTTCCGGCTCGGCGTGGCGGAAGCCGTAAATCGACTGGTTGATATCGCCCACGGCGTAGAACCGGCCGGGACTGCGGACCAGGCTCATGAGTTTGGCTTCCAGGCGATTGGTGTCCTGGAATTCATCCATGAGCACGTAATGGAATTGATCCTGCACGCGCCGGCAAACCTCGCGGTCGTTTTCAAGCAGACGAACGGCGAAGGTCTGGAGATCGGCGAAATCGAGCACACCGATCTGGCGCTTGCGCTCGCTGTAAGAACGCTCAAAGCACCCGATCACCTCCATCAGCGTTTCGCGCTCGCGCGAATAGTACGCGACAACGAGCGCGCGTCGAAGTTCGTCAATGAGCGTGTCTTTGAGGCACATGAGCCGCGTGTGGCTTGCGCTGCCCTGCTTGATCCCCTTGAGGTTGGTGGGAAACTCGTCGATGACCCGAAAATGCTCGTCCGTCGCCGGCGCATCCGGCAACCGGGCGATACGGTGCGCTGAATCCAGCGCTTCACGCAGGCGGTCGATTTGGCTGCGCTTCCAGCCGAAGGTATTTTCCTCCCCGATTTCACTGACGAGCCGCCGCACCTCCGCCAGCGGGTCCGTGTTCACGCGAAAGCCGCGCAACCCGGACGGCGTCACGTCCGCCAGGCGCATGGCCTCGTAAATGCCTGGGAGTTCCCAGGCCAGATCGGGCGAGGCGAGCCCGCGCATCAGACGCCGCATGGCCTCCGGCTTTTCCGCCAACATGCGGTCGAGTGCGTCGCGCGCCACCCGCTCTTGCAGAATGACGGAGCGGCGTGCGTCGAGAACCTGGAACTCCGGGTCGAGCCCGGCGGCAATGGCATTCTCGCGCAGCAGCCGCGTGCAGTAGCCGTGGATGGTGGAAACGTTCGCCTGCTCGAGCTGGCGGCGCAAATCCGGCGCTTCGCGAAACGAATCCGCCAGCTTGTCTTTCATGTGGCGCGCGGCCTTTTCCGTGAACGTGATGGCCAGGATGCGCTGCGGCGCCACACGTTTTTCGACCACCAGGCGACGGTAGTATTCCACCAGGACGGTCGTTTTCCCCGAACCGGGCACCGCGACAATGCAGGTGTCGCCGCACTCCTCGACACCGACCGCGGCGAGCTGTTTGGCAGTGAGGTTCACTCGGCGCACTCCGCGACCGCGGTTTCGGCGCCGGCATAGCGGCAGACGTCGCGAAAATCACACTTTCGGCACTTCGAGGAATCACTCGGCTCGGGCGCGATGCGTCCAGAAATGATGGCCCGCGCCGCACGCATGCTGCGCTCCACCGCGGATGCCAGCCACTCCGGCGTAAACGGCTCCACGCCGGCCTTGAGCCAATCGGGCTTCTCGCCCCAGCCTGCGTATTCGATGCGGTCGCGCAGGCTGCAATAATAGACGCCCGCCACGCTGAGCCCAAAGGCGCGCTCCGCCGCCAGCCAGTAGAGCGGGGCCTGCAAACGGTCCGCGCTCGACTTGTAATTTCGCAGGTTTGGGCTGTACTTGTAGTCGATCACGAAGGCGCGGCCCGAAGGGTTGGTCAGTATCCTGTCGAGGCGGCAGCGAATCAGCAGGCCGTCTTCCAGCTCGAAAGAGCCGGGCTCTTCGACCCGGCTCAGGTAATCCGCCGGCCAGGGTTCGGAGGCCACGAAACGGCGCAGATCGTC
>JASHOO010000389.1 GCA_030041035.1 Bryobacteraceae bacterium
CCGGGCCTCGATGCCGCCTTCGGCCAGAACGTGCTGGACGAACTGGGCGGCCTCGGCGGTGTTGGCGGGCGGGTCGATGGACTGGATGTGCACGTATTGTTGGAGCAGATCGAGAGCGGTCTGGCCAATCTGGTTCCAATCCGGTTCGGCCGCGTGCAGCGCGGCGGCCAGCAGAAACAGCGTTATCCATTTCATGTGATTCACTCCACTACTCCGCTCAACACCGGGCGGATTCCCGCGGCGCGATAGGCCTCGAGCAATGCACCCGCCGCCGGCCTGTAACGCGGCGGCCGGCAGACGGCCCCCTCCTGCAGTTCCACGAGCTGGCTGTAGCGCTCCAGCAGCAAGCGGCTCCGAAACACACCGCCGATGTAGCAAACGAGCACCGTCTCGCCTGTCCGGAACAGCCGGCGGCCCACCGAGGCAGCGAGTGTGGCGAGCTGTTGCGCCGCGTTGGCCAGGATATCGCGTGCCACCGGGTCTCCGTCGCGCGCCACGGCATCAACAAGCTGAGCCAGCGCGGCGACGCGGGGCCGTGGCCACTCCGGTGTATAGAAATTGTGCAGCAGTTCGTTGGCGTCATGCGCGCCTGAGGTTTCGAGCAGGGCAGCGTAGAGCGCCGTCGAAGGCCCCCATCCTTCTTCGCAGCGCAGCATGGCGCGCACCGCCTGGCGGGCGATATCGAAACCGCTCCCTTCGTCGCCGAACACGAAACCCCAGCCTCCGGCGCGCGCTGTCTCACCGGCTTGGTTGCGCCCGAAAGCGAACGAGCCGGTTCCGGCATTCACGGCGATCCCTGGATCGCCGCCCGTGGCGCCCGAAAGCGCAATGAGCATATCGTGCGTGACGATGAGTTTTTGGACTTGCAGGATCTCGGCGAGGATTGCCTGCTTGTCGGCCGGGCCTCCGCTCATTCCGAAGCAGGCGGCTTCGAACCGGACCTGAGCGGGCTCGAGCCCGGCTTGCCGGCAAGCCAGCCCTACGCAGCCGGTCACCGCACGCGCCAGCCTTTCGCGTCCTTCGGCTTCGCCGACGTGATTGGAGGGCCCGCCGGTGCCTGTGCCGAGCACGCGTCCGGTCTCATCCCCGACGAGGGCTTTGGTGCTGGACTTGCCGCCATCGACTCCCAGAAACAGCGCCATCAGTTGGCCGCCGGCGCACTCGCGGCGCGGTCGTTGCGGTAGATGACGCCCTCTTTCATCACGAACAAGACCTTTTCGGTTTGGTGGATATCTACGGTGGGGTCGCCGGGAACGGCGACGAGGTCGGCGATCTTGCCCGCTTCGAGCGTTCCCAGCCGGTCGGCCAGCCCAAGCAGGTCGGCATCCACCGAGGTCGCCGTCTTCAAAGCGTCGATAGGCTTCATGCCCAGGTTGACCATGAGCCCGAACTCGACCGCATTCATGCCGTGCGGATAAACGCCGGCATCGGTACCGAACCCGATTTTGACGCCCTTTTCCAGACCTTTCTTGAAGGTCGCGTTGACCGCGGCAATCGCCTGGCGCGCCTTGACGACAATCTCCGGCGGGAAGTAGCGGCCGCGTTCCATCTGCTGGTTGATCCACCAGCCGGCGGCGAGCGTGGGATTCCACACCGTGCCGCGCGCCTTCATCATGTCCAGCGCTTCGTCGTCCATGAAGGTACCGTGTTCGATCGAATCGATGCCTGCGCGGATCGCGCGTTTCGCACCGGTCGCGCCGTGCGCATGCGCGGCGGTTTTGCGATGGAGGGCGTGGGCTTCATCGACCAGCGCGTCCAGCTCGGCCTGGGTCAACTGCGGCGTATCGACATCATCGGTGAGCGAGAGCACGCCGCCGGTGGCACAGGTCTTGATCACGTCGGCACCGTACTTGATGTTCAGCCTTACGGCGGTGCGGGTGGCGTCCGGACCGTTGGCGACGCCGTCCTCGGGTCCGGTTTCCTTGCCGAACAGCCCATGCTCGAAACCCGCCGTGCCATCGCAATGGCCGCCGGTCGCGCCAATGGCATGGACTGCCACCAACATGCGCGGGCCCGGAATTTTGCCGTCGCGGATGGCATTACGCAGCCCGACGTCGATGTAATCCCACGACCCCACGTCCCGCACCGTGGTAAACCCGGCCATCAGCGTCTTCCGGGCGTATTCGGTTGCGTCCAGCGCCCGCTCGGCAACCGGTTTCCGAAGCGAGTCGATCATGTCCTGCTTCCAGTCGTCAGAGGCCTCCTGGGCGAGGTGGGTGTGAGCGTCGATAAAACCCGGCAGAAGAGTGGCATCGCCGAGGTCGATGACCTGGGCGCCTTCGGGCACGGCCGCGGTTGTCCCGACGGCCTGGATCTTACCGGCCACTACCACCACTATCCCTGGGGAGGTAAGGCGATCGGAGGAACCGTCGAACATGCGCCGGGCCTTCACCACGACCGGGCCGGCGGCGCAAGCTGTGACGGATAAACCCAAGACGAGAAAACAACTGGCTGCAAGGCGCATGGAAGCTACTGTAACACCGGTGGGTGAGTCGTCCGGGGCAAAATTGCTGAGAGGAAAGAAATAGCCCTCTTACTTATTGGGTGTATTCGGGCAAACAGGCTGCACGGTGACCGCGTGGCGGGAAACCGTTTTTCCGGGTTTCGTAGCCGCCCGAAGCAGAATCTGGAAATGGCAAGCAGAGGGTCACATGCAGAATAAATGGTTCGCCTCCTGGCGCGGCCAGGAAGGTTCTAATGACGGCGTCAACGGTGAGCCCGAGCAAATCAACCCCAAGCCGGAAGAGGACGCCCACGAAGCGAAGGCGGCGGTGAATTCCGGGAGCAGCGGGTTCGCCGGCTCCCCCAGCGAGTTGTACGGGTTTGAGGAGATCTACCGCAATGCCGGCATCAAAGGGCCCAAGTTGGGCTACAGCATCGGAAAGGTCATCGAGATGCTGCAAAGCGAGCATATCCGCAACCTTTCCACGGAAACCAAGCGCGCTTCGCTGTTGATGGCACTGGAAGCAGCGGGTGTGCAGGTGGATGAAGTGTTGCAAGATGCGACGCTGCGCCAGCGGGCCATTAATTCCTACGAAGCCATCCAGCGCAAGCACCTGGAGGAGTACGAAGCGCGCAAGGCCCAGGAGAATTGCGCGATTCAGGCGGAGATGGAGCGGGTGTCGGCGGAATACTCGGCGCGCATCGGCAACAATCTGGAACAGGTCGCGCGGGAGAAAGACAGCTTCCGCAAATGGCAGCTCAAGAAGCAGAGCGAGGCGCAACGCATCGCCGAAGCGGTGGCGCTTTGCGTGACGCAGAGCGGGCCGAAAGTGGCGTCCGATCCCATGTCGGCGTTTCGCGAACTGGCCGGCGCGGTGGATCCCGCATTCGTAAACCGCGGATAAAGGAATGATGGTCATTACAATTGGAATTGCCGCCGTGCTCGCGGTGTACTTCAGTAACCGCAACGCATCGCGGCGGATAGGCCAGATCGACAAGCTCGGCCTTCGAATGTACGCGCACAAGGCGCGGTGTGAAGAGTCGTTCCCGTTCGACTACCTGAGCCGCTAGGCAGTAGCCGCGCACGTGGGCCGGCGGGGAAGCACAACCAAAAGAGCAACTATGAGCGCAACCGAACAATCGCCCGTGCTGGGCCTGGACATCGGCACCAGTCACATCGTGGCGGGGAAAAGCATCGATCAGAATTTTCAGTACGAACGGCAGCTCAACGCCTTCGTGACCATACCCTACACGAAGATGGCGCAGGGCCTGCTGAACAAGGAGCGCATTCCGCACGCGGTGCAGGGCGATGAGATCGTGATTTTCGGCAACGACGCCGAGCAGTTTGCGGAGCTGTTCCATGTAGAAGCGCGGCGTCCGATGATGCGCGGTTTGCTGAATGCGGGCGAGGCCGACGGCATGCTGGTGATCCGGCAGATCACCACGCGCCTGCTGGGGCGTGCGCGCAAGCCGGGGCAGACGTTGTATTTCAGCGTTCCGGCGCCGGCCTTTGGCGTAAACGATGACAAGTTCACGTTTCACGAGACGACGCTGCGGGAATCGTTGCGAGAGCTGGGTTATGAGCCCAAGAGCATCAGCGAGGGCCTGGCGGTGGTGTACGGCGAGCTGAGCGATTCCAATTTCTCGGGGATTGGGGTAAGTTGCGGCGGGGGCATGTGCAACGTCTGCCTGGCGTACCTTTCGGTGCCGGTGATCAGCTTCAGCGTGGCCAAAGGCGGGGACTATATCGACGCCAGCGCGGCGGCGGCCATCCGGGATTTAGGCACCAGCGTGCGCGTCGAGAAAGAGCGCGGATTCCGCTTCAACGGGTTCTTCGAGAACAAGGTGTACCACGCGTTGAGCGTGTATTATGACGATCTGATCCAGACGCTGGTGAAAGCCATGCGCGAGGCTTTTTCGAACGCGGCGCATCTTCCGAAACTGAAGAATCCGGTACCGCTCGTGCTGAGCGGCGGAACTGCCATGCCGCAAGGGTTCCAGGAACGGTTCGAGAAGTCCCTTCGAGCGAGCGAGTTTCCGATCGCGCTATCGGAAATCCGCATGGCAACCGACCCGTTACACTCGACGGCCAAAGGCACACTGGTTGCGGCGCTGTGCGAAATGTAGGGGTGGGCGAGCGCTAAGGCTGGTTGTCCGGCGTGGCGGGGCCTGAGGGAGCGGGTCCGGGCGATTCGGGCGCAGGCGCTTCAGGTGCGACGGCCGGTGCAGGAGCGGGAACCGGGGCAGGAACCGGCGGGGGCACGGCGGGTGCCGGGGCGGCCGCCGCCGCGGGGTGTTTCGGGCCCAGACCGAGAGCAATCAAAGACAGAGAATTCAATTTCCCCGTTGCGTCCAGGCTCTGGTCCTGCTGAAAACGGCGCAAGGCGTCGGCGGAATCCGCATCCCAAACGCCGCTGGGATCCTTTTTCAAATACCCGCGTTGCACCAGAGCGGATTGAATTTCCTTATAGCGCTCGGGCGTCGGGGCCAGTTGGCGGGAGCGCCAGGCGGCAGCAGAAACGGAGCCGGACTTCTTGCCGCGCCGGGATGCGCTTTTGGACTTTTTCGAGGACTTGGCGGACCGGGCCGTGGTTTTCCCGTGACTGGCGGTCGAGGCTTTTCCGGTGGCGGCAGTGGTCTTATGGTGCGTGGACGGCTTAGCCGTTGTAGCCGACTTGGCGCCGGCAGCGGATTTCGACTGTGGCTTTTTCGGCGCAGTGGTATCTGCCGCCCCCCAGGACAGAGCGCACGCAACCGCGAAAACGGCCACAGTTCGCAAAATCAAACCTCCTATTTTAAAAAAAAGGGCAGGCCCGAAGGCCTGCCCTTGACGAGCAAACCGCTTACTGGCCGCCGGAAGGCAGAGTGCCGGTGGGATACTGGGAAACCCATTCCTGGTTCCCCGCGGCGCGCATGACGTGAAACACCACGGCCTGACCGGGCTTGAGAGCGCCCTGAATCTGCTTGAGCTCGGAATCGGAAGTGACCGGCTGGCGGTTGATGCTGGTGATGATGTCATTGGGCTGGATTCCAATGTCATCGGCGAACGAATCCGGCTCGACCTGCGTGACCAGCACGCCCGCCGGGCCCTTGTAGCCGAGATTCTGGCGCAAGGACTGGTTCAGATTCTGGATGTACATCCCGAACTTCACCTGGGTGCCTTCGCCTTGATCGGAGGGCTCGCTCGATGGCCCGCCGGCGCGGCTGGCGAAGACTTTGTTGCGGTCGCCGATCACGACGTCGAAGCTCTCGGTTTTGCCGTTGCGCAGCACGGTGATCTTCATGGTCTCACCCACGGAAGCATCGGCCACGCGATCCATGAGATCCTGGCCACGGGTGACGGATTTGCCATCGAGGGCGGTGATGATATCGCCTTCCTGGAGACCGGCCTTCTCGGCGGGACCGCCGGGTTCTACTCTCTGGACGAAGATGCCGTGCGTTCCACCATAAGCCTTGACGGCTTCCTCGTTCTTGTCATCAACGGCATTGAACTGGATGCCGATGGAGCCGCGAGTGACATGGCCGGTCTTGATGATCTGGTTATAAATCTTGACGGCGGTGTTGATGGGCAGAGCGAAACCGATGCCCTGATAGCCGCCGCTGCGGCTGGCGATCATGGTATTGATGCCAATGACTTCACCGTTGATATTGAGCAGCGGGCCGCCGCTATTGCCGGGGTTGATGGCGGCGTCGGTCTGGAGAAAATGCTGGAAACCGGTCAGCATCTGGTCGTCACCGGGGAGGTCGCGCGATTTGGCGCTGATGATGCCGGCGGTGACGGTCTCGTCGAAACCAAAGGGAGAGCCGATGGCCACGGCCCAGTCGCCCACCTGCACGGCGTCGGAATTACCGATCTTGGCCGGAACCAGGTTGCCGCGCTCGACTTTCAGCACAGCCACGTCGGTGGCCTGATCGGTGCCGATGAGTTTGGCCTCGTATTCGGTGGGATCGCCATTGAACTTCACTTTGATCCGCGTGGCCTTATCCACCACGTGGTCATTGGTCAGGATGTAGCCGGCCTTATCGACCACGACTCCCGAGCCCAGGCTGTAGCTGCGGCGCGGCCCCATCTGCTGCTGGGGCCCTTCACCAAATGGGTTGCCGAAGAAGCGCTGGAAAAAGTCCTGCATGCCGTTGTCATCGTCGTCGGGGTCGTCCGGCTGCTGCTGCTGCTGTTGCTGTTTTTTCCTGGTGTGGACAGTGGCTTTCTGCGTATATTCGCTCGAGATGTTGACCACCGAGGGTTCCAACTGCTTGGCCAGTTGCGAGAAAGCATTGGAGAGTTGGACCGGATTGGGTGGGATGACGAGCGGCGTCGCCCCGGGAGCCACAGCCTGCTCCTTGGCGGCTTTTACCCCGGTAGACACCAATGTGCCAATCACCACGCCGATCGACAGCGTGAACAGAATCAGGCTGAAGGACAGTAACTTCTGCCTTCGCATCTTGTCAAAGAAACTCATGGATTGGAAACTCCTCAGAAACGGCAGTTATCCGTATTATAGCGCGGAACTTGCCCCTCCAATTGATAGATGTTCTGTGGAATGAACACGTTTCAGTTCCACGATTAAGATTCCACAAAGGATCAGGGTCGCACCGACAACCGCGCGGCGGGAAAGGATTTCGCCCAACAGCCAAAATGAAGTCAGCCAGGCGACCACGGGCTCGAGCGAGTAAATCAGGGCGGTTCGGGTCGGGGTGGTGTGCTGTTGAGCCCAGGCCTGGACGGTGAAAGCCAGCGCCGTGGCCAGCAATCCGGTCAGGGCCAGTGCGCCGACCACAACAGGCTTCAGGTGCACGACGGGCGTTTCGACCCACCAGAAGGTGCCCAGACCGAGTGCTGCGGCGACCGCCACCTGGCCGAGCGACAGCGATTCGAAACTGATGCGGCGGGAATAATGTCCGATGGTGATGATGTGCGCAGCGAAGGCCACTGCGCAGAAAAATGTGAGCAGGTCGCCGCGTCCGATGGAGAGGGTGTCACCCTGAAGCGTCATGAGTCCCATGCCGGCAGTGGCGCAAAAGGCGCCCGCCAGCTCGAAAAACCGAGGCCTGGTGAAATAGACGAGGCTGGAGAGCAAAGGTACCAGGGGAATGGCGAGGCCGGTGAGGAAGGCGGACTTGGAGGCGGTGGTGAACTGCAAGCCCACAGTCTGAAACAGGTAGCCGGCGAAAAGGCAGGCGCCGGCGATCAGGCCGCCGCGCGTGAGGGTAAAGCGGGCGCGGCCGCGAAAGATCAGCGCCAAGGCGAGGGTAGCGATGGAGAAGCGGATGGCGAGGAACAGGATGGGCGTAATGTGTTTCAGGGCCGCCTGCACGAGCACAAAGGTGGACCCCCAGATGATGGTGTTGCCGGCGAGGGCGGCGTCGGCGCGCCAGGTGCGGGTCCCGGGCTGGCCGGCGGGAAGCGCGATCCCTTCGCCCTCGGGCGTCATTCGGCGGTTCGCGGACCGCGCAGCAGAAGACTGAGGGTCAGGAAAATGCGTTTGAGGCCGAGATCACGGCCTTCGGGGTTGTACCACTCTTTAAGCGTATGGGCACCGCCGCCATGTCCGCCGGAGCCGATGGAAATAGCGGGGATACCGAGCGAAAGGGGAATGTTGGCATCGGTCGAGGAGCAATCCAAGCGCGAGCGAATGCCCAGATAAGCATCCACGGCGCGGATGTAAGCGAGGACGGGGATCTGTTCGCCGAGCTCGGCGGCGGGCCGCGCGCCGATCTCTTTGACCTTGGCGGTGACCTTGCCACCGGTGGCGCGCTGGTTTTCCTGCTCCTGGGCGCGCTCGACGGCGGCATTCAGCAGGGCGACCAACTCCTCCATTTTTTCGTTGCTTTCGGAGCGTATATCGACCTTGGCGCGCGCGAGGGAAGGAATGGAATTGATGCTGGTGCCGCCGTCGATCAGGCCCACGTTGAACGACGAGCGCGGCGAGCCATTGACGCGAGCCTCGGAAAACAGAGCCACGGCGCGGCCGAGCGCATGCACGGGATTGCCCACGCCGTAATCGCTCCAGCTATGGCCGCCGGGACCGGTGATGGTCACTTCGAAGCGGCGGCTGCCAAGGGCACGGGTGGTGATGTGTTCGGTGGAAGCGCCGTCGAGCACGAGGAAGGTTTGGATGTCGCGCGCCAGGTCGGATTTGCAGAGCCAGCGCATGCCGGTGAGATTCCCCTCGCCTTCCTCGCCGACGTTGCCGATGAGGAGGGGCTCGGCGCTCAGGTCCTCCATTTCGGGCGATGCTTTGATGACGCGCGCCATGGCCAGGACCGCGGCGAGACCCGAGCCATTGTCAGAGACGCCGGGACCGTGGAGGATACCGTCGGGACCGACGGTGATGTCGTCCTTGGTTCGTGGAGCAAGGACGGTGTCGAGGTGTGCGGTGAGGGCGACGTAGGGACCGTGCGATTTCTCGTTGAGGAAAGCGACGACATTGCCAGCGCGGTCGATGTGGGATTTCCATCCGATCCCGCGGAGCTGGGCGGCCATCCACTCGGCGCGCGGCTGCTCGAGGAAGGTGGGAGCGGGGATGCGGCAGAGATCGAGCTGAATCTCGTTGATCCACTGTTTTTCGTGGGTAAACCATTGCAGACACTCGCGCACCCCGCGCGCTTGCGCGATGTCGGCGACCGGGACCGCGGCGGGCACGAGGTTGGCTGCCATCGATTCGAGTGTACCGCAGTGGTGGAGCGGGGCTGGACGGGTTTAGCGGGGGAACGCCGGAGAAAAATAGCGAGACAGCACTATAGGGCCGATGAGTTTTCCAACCGATGGTAACGATAGGTAGTGCTACGGAAGCGGCGGGACGACGACTTTATCCGCTGCGGCAGGGCACTGCATAAGGAGAGTCAGATGTCGAAGGGGACGGTCGGCAGAAGGATCGCCACCGGCTTTTTAGTCGTGCTCATCCAATCGCTTTCAGTGGGGGTATATGCGCTGTGGAAGACGGCGCAAACGGCGAGCAGGCTGAACCTGGTCTCGTCCGAGTATCTGCCGGAAAACGAACTGGCGTCGCAGATTGAGCGGAGCCTTCTCAACGCGCGGATCCACTTTATTTATTTCGTGACCATCCGGAAAGAAGGCTCTCTCGAGAAGGGCTGGGAACGATTTCGCAATGCCGAGCAACAACTGCCGAAGCTCCAGGCATTGGTGGCGCACTCGCAGGC
>JASHOO010000390.1 GCA_030041035.1 Bryobacteraceae bacterium
TATCCGATTCCTTGGTGAACTCAGCCGATCCGCATTTGCCGCACTGGGCGCCCGCGTCCAGCAATTCCGCGGCCGATTTTTCATACCAGATGTCCGCCGTGTGCTGTTCGAACAGATCCACCACACGGCTGAGGACCTTGCGGTCAGTCAGCGGCTCGCGGCATTCTGTGCAATAAAACACAAGGATCGGTACGCCCCACACCCGCTGGCGGGAAATGCACCAATCGGGGCGCGTGGCGATCATGTTGGACATGCGCTCATCGCCCCATTCCGGCATCCAGTGCACCTGCTTGATGGCTGCGAGCGTCTTCTCGCGGAGCCGGTTGCGATCCATGCCGATGAACCACTGCTCGGTGGCGCGAAAGATGGTGGGATTGTGGCAGCGCCAGCAGTGCGGATAGCTGTGCTCGATCTTTTCGGTGGCGAGCAAGGCGCCGCCGGAACGCAGCAGCTCGATCACGATGGGATTGGCTTCCCAGACGGTTTTCCCGATCAACTCTTCGGGAAGCCGGCCGCCGGCGCCTTCGGCATGGTAGAAGCGTCCGGCTTCATTCACCGGACAATAGATCGGAATGCCGTACTGGAGCCCGATTTCGTAGTCTTCCTGGCCGTGGCCCGGAGCGGTATGGACGGCGCCGGTGCCTTGTTCCAGCGTGACGTGATCAGCGAGGATGCCGCGCGAGTCGCGATCCAGGAACGGATGGCGAAAGACGGCGCCATCGAGCAGGCGCCCCTTGAAATCCAGCAGAACGTTGTAGCCATTCCAACCACACGCCTGCGCGGTCGGCTCCAGGCGGTCTTTGGCGACGATGTAGACATCGCCTGCCACGTCGACCGCGACGTAGTCGAATTCGGGATGAAACGCGATCGCCATATTGGCGGGGATGGTCCAGGGAGTGGTGGTCCAGATGAGTGCAAAGACTTTGCGGCCGCGCAGCGCAGGGTCCCAGGGCTCGGATTCGAGCGGAAACCGCACCCAGATCGAAGGGCTGGTGTGATTTTCATACTCGACCTCGGCTTCAGCCAGCGCGGTGCGGTCCCGCAGACACCAGTGCACCGGTTTCAATCCCTTGTAGACATAGCCGCGGTCCAGAAACTCGACGAAGGCACGCGCGATCGCGGCTTCGTACTGGGCGCTCATGGTGAGGTAGGGATCTTCCCAGCGGCCGAATACGCCTAGACGCATGAACTCGCGCCGCTGGATGTCGACGTATTTTTCGGCGTATTTGCGGCACTCGGCGCGAATCTCGGCCACGGTCATTTTGGCTTTGCGCGAGCCGAGCTGATTGTCGACCTTGAGCTCGATGGGTAAGCCGTGGCAGTCCCAGCCGGGAATGTAAGGGGTGTCGAAGCCCGCCATGCACTTCGACTTGATTACGAAATCCTTTAGAATCTTGTTGAAAGCTGTCCCCAGGTGGATGTCGCCATTGGCGTACGGCGGTCCGTCGTGCAGGATATAAACCGGCCGGCCGGCGCGCGCTCGGCGCATCTGCTCGTAGATCTTCTCCGCCTGCCAGCGCTCCAACGTTTTAGGCTCGGTCTGCGGCAGATTGGCCTTCATGGGGAAATCGGTGCGCATGAGGTTGAGCGTCTGCTTGAGATCGAAGCTTTTAGGGTCCATCAAGTTGGTTTGCCGGGGTCTTGTTTTTATTTTGGCACAACGGGGAGTGATGCCGCCGGGTTCGGCCCGGCCGTTCTAATCCAGGCCGGCACCGGCCAGCCGATCGAGCGCGGAGCGGGTGCGCGAAACGAGTGACCCCAACAGCACGCGGTGCTCGCTACCGAGCTCTGCGGAGGCGATCTCCGAGATTTCGGCGATGAACGCCTGGCAGCGTTTGTCCAGCTCCGCCAGGCGCTCGCTGATGGGCTTCGGACCCTTCGCCAGCCCGTGCCGCAGCCCGGCCACCGCGGCGGCTACCTTGCGCGAGTTCTCGGCGTTCAACTCGATGGTTTCGCCGTTGAAGTGAATGGCGCCCTCTTTGACGGAGGGAGCAATGGCACGGTAGGTTTGGGCCGAGATCCGGGTCAATTGGGCGACTTCGAAATACCCGGCGCCGAATTCCTCCCACAGGCGAATGATCCG
The DNA here is from genome assembly GCA_030041035.1 of Bryobacteraceae bacterium. Taxonomy (GTDB): domain Bacteria; phylum Acidobacteriota; class Terriglobia; order Bryobacterales; family Bryobacteraceae; genus QHXW01. The sequence goes on from JASHOO010000390.1 coordinate 2,084, forward strand.
GTCCGTTTCGGCCCGGCTCATGTGGAGATACTCGCGGCAAAACTCATCCCAATGCGGCGCGCAGCGCAGGTACATTTTGTCTTGCCGCAAACGTTGGAGAGCGGCCGCCTGCGCCGCCGAACATCGTCCGGCGATCAGGCCGAAGGCTTGAGTCTGGCCCAGGACCACGCCCAGGTCCACCAGTTGGGCGTTCTCGGCCGGTGACTGCAAAATCGGTTCGTCCATAGGGTTCCTCCGGTACGGCCGCTCAACTTAAGCGGCCGGGAAAGTGGAAGTGATTGAAACACAAGGTACGGCGTGGCGTTCCGCCGCTCAACTTAAGCGGCGCGCACCTGAATTCACCATGACACACGGCTTTTCACCTGCCGGCGGCGAGGAACGGCGAAATGTGTGCGGATCAAGAGCGCAGGGTTTTTGCGAAACGTGTGACCGGCTGATCAGGGCCTGCTGCGAACGGGGCGCGAGTTGCGTTCCTATCCGTTTGTCTTGCTTGACTATCCGTTTGGATAGGTGTCAACGGGAAACCAACCAGGGCTCGCGGCTGCCCATCGCCTGGGATATCCTCTCTCTCCAAACACATCCAGCAAGCAGCGGATGCCGCCGGCGAGTGGCAACGCTCGTGCATCGTGCTTGCGCCAAGGAGGAAGTTATGAGCGAGGACAACAAGAACAAAGAGCAGGTAACCAAAAACGAAGACTCACTGTCCAAGAAGGAATTGGAGAACGTGTCGGGCGGTATGCAGTGGGAGTATACGAAGCAAGATGACACCGGTACGGCGAAGGGAACCGTAACCACAAAAAATTAACTTGGCTAAAGGTGCAGGTGCGCCCTGAGGCCAATTGTGGTGCGTTGCCCCCACGCGAAAGGGTTTGTCACTTCCAGGGAATTAGGATACTGCCACGTCCCGCTGTCCCACCCTCACATGCAGAGGGTGGGATGGTACTGGCTTTCAAAGAAAAGTCTTTGATTTGGTGGAGGCGGCGGGAGTCGAAGGCTAACGTCGAGGATCTTTCACGCCTAGTTGGCGGCGGATCAGATCGCAAAGAGTATTCGGGATCTCCGTATGCCTGGGAACGGGAGCGGAGCGGCTGGTTGCAGGGTTGAGGTAAATGTCGTGCCCACCGCTGGCTCGTTTCAGGACGCAGCCAGAGCGCTCCAATTCGCGAATCAGCTCACGGCGCTTCACGCCGGAACTTCGATTTCCTTGGTTTGAACGCTTGACTCGGCAGCCGGGGGCGGTTGCTCTTCCAGCATCAGCCGATAGGCATCGCGGATGCTGTCTTCCAGTTCCTCGAGCGTTCTTCCTTGGCTGAAAACTCCCGGAACCTGGGGCAGACGGCCGACATACCAATCGCCGTCCTTCCAATACTCGAGGCGGAATCGAAGCGAATGCGGCATAGAGACTTGGTGGAGGCGGCGGGAGTCGAACCCGCGTCCGAGAAAGCCCGCCATGAAGAGAACTACGTGCGTAGCCGGCTCCAGATTTTCGGCAGCGGCTTTAGAACCGGCGAGAACGGCCGCCGCCTAGCCCGATTGATCTCGGCCTACGGCTCCGGACCGAAGCCTTTGGCCCATCCCGCAAAATGACGCTCACTCACCGCCGCGCGGGCTCAACGGCTGGAGCGGCTGCTTAATTAATTAAGCAGCGTAAGCAAACTGCTGATTGGCAGTTTTGGTTTTCCGATCGTTTAACGGGAGCTCGGAACCCGGCACGCCTCTCCACAACGATCCAATCCCGTCGAATCCGTTGCGCCCCCTTTCACCCTATTTTAGCGCGGACCGGGGTGCTATAGTCGGAAACATGTTGCAAGTTCGGCGTAGTCCCGAAGTGCATGACGTGGTGGTGATTGGCTCGGGAGCGGGCGGCGGGACGGTGACCAAGGTGCTGACCGACGCGGGGATTAACGTCACCCTGCTCGAAGCCGGACCGATGCTCCATCCCATGACGGATTTCAAAGAGCACGTCTGGCCGTATCAGGTGGACCATCGCGGCGCGGGACCGCACGCCGAGATGTATTTCGGCAAACACATTTACGGCTTCAGCTATTTTGGGGCGCCGGCGGGAAACTGGCAGCTCGATGGCGAGCCATACACGGTGGCGCCGGGATCGCAGTTCCGATGGTGGCGGGCGCGGATTATGGGCGGGCGCACGAATCACTACGGGCGCATCTCGCTGCGATTTTCCGATTACGATTTCAAGCCGTATTCGTTTGACGGGCTCGGCACGGATTGGCCGGTGACTTACGAGGAGATGTCACCCTACTACGACAAAGCCGAGGAGTTCATCGGCGTGACGGGCACGAAGGAAGGGCTGCGGACGGCGCCCGACGGAAAGTTTCTGCCGCCCATTGCGCCGCGCGTTCCCGAGGTGCTGATCCAGAAGGCGTGCCAGCGGCTGAACATTCCGTGCATTCCTTCGCGCATGGCCATGCTGACGAAATCACTGAACAAACGTGCAGCCTGCCATTATTGCGGCCAATGCGGGCGCGGCTGCCACACGGCGTCGGCGTTTACGTCCAGCCAGGTGATGATTTTTCCCGCCATGAAGACCGGCAAGCTAAACGTCATCACGGGCGCCATGGCGCGCGAGCTGATTACGGGTGATGACGGCACGGTCACAGCGGTTTCATACGTAGAGAAAGCCACGCGCACGGAAAAACAGATTCGCTGCCGCGCGGTGGTGGTGGCGGCGAGCGCGTGCGAATCGGCGCGGCTGCTGCTGAATTCGAAATCGTCCAAGTTCCCGGCGGGCCTCGCCAACAATTCCGGCATGGTGGGGCGCAACCTGACCGACACGACGGGTTACGACCTGAGCGGCCATGTTCCGGCGCTCGACGGGTTGCCGCGGCACAATTCGGATGGCATCGGCGGCATGCACGTCTACATCCCGTGGTGGTTGCTGGACGACAAGAAGAAGGATTTTCCGCGCGGGTATCACATCGAGGT
>JASHOO010000042.1 GCA_030041035.1 Bryobacteraceae bacterium
CTACGATCTGCTGACGCCACGCGAAAAGGAAATCCTCCAACTGCTGGCGGAGGGCCGGACCAACAAGGAAGTCGCCAACATTCTGAAGTTGAGCCTCTACACGGTGGAAACGCACCGCGGCAACATTCTCGAGAAGCTCAATCTTCATGGCGGACCGGAGCTGACTCTGTACGCGGTTCGGAAGGGGATTATCCAGTGACGCCGACGGCCAGGGGGAGGGTGACGCGCAAGACCGTGCCTTTGCCCGGCCGCGAGCGGATGTCGAGTTGGCCGCCCAGCTGTTTCACGCGCTCCTCCATGCCCAGCAGGCCCATGCCGCGCATTCGTTCGGGGTAGAAACCGGAGCCATCATCTTCGACGGTTAAGATGAGTGACTGATCCACCTGCCGGACGGCGACGGTGGCATTACGCGCGGCGGAATGCCGCGATACATTGTGTAGCGCTTCCTGAACCACGCGGTAGACGCAGGTCCTGGTGGCATCGTCGAGGGCGCCCGGCACATTCTCCGCGGCCACTTTTACCTTGATGCCGCTGCGGCGGGAAACCTCGCGCGCCTGCCATTCCAGAGCCGGAATCAATCCGAGGTCGTCCAACATGGAAGGGCGAAGCAGCAATGCAATATCACGGAGGGAATTCACACTGGAATCGGCGAAAGTGCGGATATTGTCGAGGTAGCGCCGGCTCACTTCGTCCTCCGGCGGCACGCGCTTCGCCAGATTCGCCGTATCCACCAGCAAAGCATTCAATGTTTGCCCGACCTGGTCGTGCAGCTCGCGCGAAATCGTACGCCGCTCTGTTTCCTGGGCATCGACCAGACGCGCCGACAATTGCTGGAGCATGCCGCGGGCGTTGAGAGTCTCCTGATAGCGGCGCCGGTTTTGACGCTCAATGCTCATGATGTAGAGAATGCAGCCCAAGGCCAGCAAGAGGGCGGCTGCCAAGGCGATGTTCAGCACGACGCCCAACTGCCGGCCTGCAGTTTCGAATTGATCTTCGATTTGCGCGTCGGTCGAAGCGAGCTGCCTGGCATCCACATCTTCTACGCGCGTTGTGATTTCAACGACTGACGTTCGAAGCGGAAGTATTTCTTGCTCGTAGAACGAAGCGTCCCGGTGCGCCCGTCCGGCTGCCGACTGGCTCATCGCCCGGTTGACTTTCTCCCAGTGCGCCTGCAAGAGATCGCGCAACTGCTTCAGCGATTCCTCCTCCTCCAACGTGGAACTGTGGTAAGTTCCCAGGCCGGTGAGCATCCGGGTCCATGCCGCGCGCAGTTGAGCCAGATGTTCACTCGTTTCATCCGAACCGAGAAGATAGTCACCCATGTAGGTATGGGAAAGGAAGATGTAAGAGCGAACGGATGCCAGGCGGTGGGATCGTTCCAGCGAGGCATCACGCAAAATCTGCCTTTCAGCGCGCATGTTGTCCAGCAGCCGTATGGCGTCAATACCCGCTGCCAGCAAAATGAGGAGCATCCCGCCAAACCCGACCAGTAGGGCGAGGCGCAACGCGCGGGTGGAGCGATTGGACCCGGTTGTATGCGCTTGGGCCACTGTGGTTTCAGCGGACATGGCTGTTATTGGCTATTGAGTGCTAACAACTTTCTCTGAACGAGCCGACATCCCGTACTCAGTATGCGCTTCACGAGCCGGGCCGGTCCATCGCTTGAAGACGGGAAACGGCCATCCGGCCGCACGGTACGAAGGTCGATAGATCCTTTCTCTAGTTCGCCTTAGCCGGTACCCTGCACAGGTAGCCAATGCTACCCAGTGGCGGGTATGGGTTTTCAAGGGTATGGACCATAACCTGAAATTGAAACCGGTGATGGCCCGGTGGGCCTGCCGGCACGCTTTCCCGGATAGGGAGAGCGCTACGAGGTGGCAGAATGAATATCAAATTTCCTGGGCGCCGTCGCTCGATGGTGACGGCATCGCTAGCGGCAGCCTTAGCCGCAATGGGTTTCTTCGCGGTGAGGGCGGCAACCATCGGGCATTTTTCCGGAGAGAATCCGCCGGCCACGGTCAAAGTGGTCTCGCGGTCTGAAGCCTCCCAAGCGCGAGGATATGCGAGCGTGGTCAAGCGGGTATTGCCCGCGGTAGTCAACATCTCCTCATCAAAGGTTGTCAAATCGGATATGAGCGGCTTGCAAGGGCCGCAAGGTGTGGATCCTTTCTTCCGCCAGTTCTTTGGCAACGACTTTTTCCAAAAGAACCCGGTGCCACGCGAGCAGCGTGAGAAAAGCCTGGGATCGGGTGTCATCGTAAGCCCGGAGGGTTACATTCTTACCAACAATCACGTGGTGGACGGCGCTACGGAAGTCACCGTCACGCTGCACGACAAGCGCGAGCTGAAAGCGCGTGTGATTGGTACTGATCCGCGGACCGACATCGCGGTGTTGAAGATCGACGGATCGAATTTTCCCACGTTGACCTTGGCTGACTCGAGCCGCGTGGAAGCCGGCGATATCGTGTTGGCCATCGGAGATCCGTTTGGCGTAGGCGAGACGGTCACCATGGGAATCGTGAGCGCGACCGGACGGGGCGGACTCGGTATCGAGCAGGTCGAAGACTTTATTCAGACGGATGCGCCGATCAATCCAGGCAACTCGGGCGGAGCTCTGGTGGATGACGAAGGGCATTTGATCGGTATCAACACCGCCATTGTGGGCAACTCCGGCGGCAGCCAGGGCATCGGCTTCGCAGTGCCCATCAACATGGCCCGCTATGACATGGACCAGATCCTGAAGCACGGGAAAGTCGAGCGCGCGTATCTGGGCATTCTGCCGCAAGATGTGACGCCCGCCATGGCCAAGGCCTTCCACGCCGGTCAATCGGAGGGAGCGTTGGTAGG
>JASHOO010000391.1 GCA_030041035.1 Bryobacteraceae bacterium
GAGCCGCACGGCTCGGCCAATCCGCGGATGCTGACGCGCCAGGAGGTGAGATTCGTCTGCCTGGAGTGCCATGCCAACACGCCTACGACGGCGATGTCCTCGAGCACGCTGGGCGGGGTTCCGCCGGCGTTCCATGATCTGCGGAGCCCGCAATTCCAGAATTGCACGGTGTGCCACGTCAAGGTTCACGGATCGAATGTGAACCGGGAGCTGCTGCGATGAAAGCCTGGATGCTGTTGCTGGCGGCAGTGCCGCTCGTGGCGCAAGATGCCACGCAGACGCCGGACGCGCAAGCGGCCCCAGCCGCGCAAGAGGCTAACCCGGTTCCTGCGGCGGCGCCAGCGGAACAGACGGTGACCGGCAGCGTGGATCTGGGCTACCGCTGGTTCACCGGCGTGGGCGGGAGCGCGGACGCCTACCGCTCGGTGGTGAACTTCGGCTCGGGGCCGCGGCTGCTGGGGCTGGATCTGACTTTCGAAAGCCCTTCCCTGAAGTTTTTCGACAAGATTAACGTGCGCGCCGAGGACTGGGGCGGCGATCCTTATCGAACGGCGCACGTAGATGCGGAGCGCCACGACTGGTACACCTTCACCTTCGACTACCGCAGTCTGACATACTTCAACTTTCTGCCGTCATTTGCCGACCCGACCATCGGCAGCGGCATCTTTCTCGATCAGCAGTCGTTCGACACGCGGCGTCGGATGATGGACTTCGAACTGGATCTGAGGCCGGGCAAGCGGATTGTGCCGTACTTGGCGTACTCGCACGACTCGGGATACGGCACGGGGATCTCGGATTTCGTCAACGGGCTCAACTCGTATGCCGTGGCGGACAAACCGCGGGATGCGACTGAGAATTATCGCGGCGGCGTGCGGGTCGAGATGCAGAAGTTCCACATCACGCTGGAACAGGGCGGCACGACTTTCAAAGACGACCAGCAGGTCTTCACGGGCACGCAGAATTTCGGCAACAACCCTGCGCCGTTCCTAAGCGAGCAGCTTTCGTTGACCGATCTGATGCAGGCGTACGGCATGCGCGGCGACAGCATCTACAGCAAGGTGCTCGTGACGGGCAACCCGACGCCATGGCTGGATGTGTTCGGCCAGTTCCTTTACAGCCAGCCCAAGACGAACGTCAATTACTCGCAGTACAACGTAGGCGAGTTCGTGGACCTGGCGACGCTGCTGTTCTACACGAGCGAGCTGGACCTGGTGAATGGAGCGGCGAAACAGCCACACACGACGGGAACGGCCGGCTTCGAGATCCGGCCGATGAAGCGGTTGCGGGTGATCGAATCGTTCATGACCGACCGGCTGCACGATGCCTCGGCGGCGGCGCTAAACCAGCAGATTTTCACGCTTGCGGTGGCGCAGAACCAGACGCCTGCGGCGGCGACGTTGCTCAGCAGCTTCACCGACCTGCTGGTGATGAATTACAACAGTGAGCAGGTGGATGCGCTCTACGACCTGACGTCGCGGATCACGGCGCGCGGCGGGTACCGCTACGAGTGGGGCGATGGATTGACGCAAGGCGCACTGATATCCGGGGTGCCGACCGAGACGGGGACGCTGAAGCGCAACGTAGGCCTGGCGGGCGTGAGCTACCGGGCGCTGCGGGGGCTTTCGTTCAGCATTGATTTCGAGGGCGCGGACGGCGACAAGGCCTACTTCCGGACGAGCCTGCAGAATTACGAAAAGGCGCGCATCCAGGCGCGCTACGAGGTGAAGCCGTCGCTCGTGCTGGCGGCGGGATTTACCGTGCTGAACAACGAGAATCCCAATCCGGCCGTGAATTACAACTTTCTGAGCCGCGACAATTCGCTTTCCTTCACCTGGAATCCCAATAGCGGCAAGTGGGTGACGGTGACGGGCGAGTACACGCGGGCTACGCTGCGGTCGGACTTAAGCTACATCGTGCCGGAAACTTTCACCAGCGCGCAGTCATTCTACAGGGACAACGCGCACGACGCCAGCACCATGGTGGACCTGCTGATCCCGGCCTTTGGGGCTAAGGGGCCCAAGCTGGGGATGGGCGGATCGATGCTGCTCACATCGGGGAGCCGGCCGACGCAGTATTACCAACCGGTCATGCGGCTTACCACACCCACCTACAAGCGCATGAACTGGTATGGGGAGTGGAGATATTATGGCTTCGGCGAGCCGTTCTATCTGTACGAGGGATTCCGCGCGCACCTGCTGACGCTTGGGGTTCGGGTGGGGCTGTAGGGTAAGATGAGTCGATGCCTGGCGAGCCTGCCCCGCCTCATGAGGCAAAGCAAGGTTCAACCGCTCAGCTTGAAGAACTGATTTCTTTAGCCGCTCAGCATCAAGATAACAAGCATTTCGACAGGGCCGAGGAAATTTATCGCAGGATTGTGACCATCGCACCTAACTGGGCCGAGGCGCACTGCAATCTGGCTACCGCCCTTCACAGACAGGGCAAGCTCGAGCCAGCGGTGGAATGTTACCGGTTAGCCCTGGTGCTCAAGCCGAACCTCGCCGAGATCCATTACAATCT
>JASHOO010000392.1 GCA_030041035.1 Bryobacteraceae bacterium
TGAGTCGTGATGAGGAGATATCCGCCCGGCCGCAGGATTCTCCAAAGCTCGCTCATCCACGGTTGCTGTAAGTCTTCCGGCATATGCGTAAGAACTGAGAGCGCATATGCGAACTCAAACTGTTGATCGGCATAATCGAGCCGCGGCTCTAGGGTGTTTGCCTGAAAATTCGCGAACGGCAGATTTCGGCGGCACCAGTCGACCAAATCCCGGTTCTGGTCGGCGCCGTGCAATGCTGCGGCTGTCAGCGGCCGCCAGTGGCGGATGACGCGGCCGCAGCCACAGCCGAAGTCGAAGATGGTCTGGAATTGAGCAACGGATAAGCCGGCGTCGCTCAGAGTCTGGCAGATGCTGTCGGCGCCGAGCTTTCCACCCTGGGTGTACCAGGCCGAATCCGCCGAGCCCGTCACCAGGACGATCAGCCTGGCGGGAGGGATCGGGTAACCATCCGATGGGACCGACGAATCGCGCCCGCGCTTGAGACTCCGCCAGCGTTCCCGCATGCGGAACGCCGCCGGTGCGAGGCCGAGCCTGTCCAGGAGCCGCTTGAGCCAGTTCTTCATAAGGTCCGCACAGGCGCGCGGCGCTCGATGCCGATCACGCAAACGATCACCGCGGCGAGCGCCACATCCAGGCGCGCCAGTCCGGCAAATGGACTGAACAGAAGATGCCAGATGGCCCGCATCAGCGAGAAGGCAAACAAAACCGAGAACGCATCGAGCCTCCGGCGGAAGATGCAAAAGTACAAAGCCCCGGCTACGGAGCCGCCGAGATAGAGGAAGAACGCGGTGCCGAAAACGCCGGCTTCGAACCACGCTTGCAGAATCTGAGAATGCGGCGAGAAAGTCGAGGTGTCGGTCTGCTGGCCGCGGTAACGCACGCCGGTGTGGTCGGCAAAGATGGAATCATAGCGGGACTGGAGTGCAAAGCTGTTGGTTTGAGACCCATTGCCCAACCAGGGCGACTCGGCGATGGCTCCGGCGGCGGTGATCAGCGAAGCGGTGCGCCAGGCGTTGGAAAAGTGACGGCGCTGGGAGTATTCGGCGTCGGTCAACACGTAAGCCCATAACAACAGCCCGATGCCGGCACCTGCGAGCGCGCCCAACACGACCCAGGATAGAGACTTCCAACGCAGGATGGAGAAACAGCGTGCGGCGAGCAACGCCCCTGCGAGCAGGCAATTCCCACCGATCTCTCGCGAATCGAGCGCGAGGTGCAGCAAGCCGACGGCGGCCAGCGCGAGCGAGCCGATCAACACGCCGCGCGGCATGAGCAGCGGAACGAGGCAGGCGATGAGGATGGTCACGGGTGCCGAGGCGCCGAACTTCCAATCCTCCAGCAGCCGTGCGTTGCAGGCCAGAAACGCCAGAGAGGCGGCTGCGGCGGCGATGGCATAAATCATCAGGTTGAAAGGGTTGCGGCGGCAGAGAAAATAGAGGCCGGTGAGGTTAGTCCCGAGGAAGACCGGCCGGGCCCAGCCGCGCAGCAGGTTCTGCGCCTCGGTTCCCAGCACCAGGTCTGTGACCACATACGCGAGCATGGTCACGCCTAGAAACAAGATGAGCCGGGTGAACGGCGGGCGCCAGAACTGCGCGTCCATCAGACGTGTGACGAGGGCCCAGACTGCCACCAGAGCCAGCAGCGCTTCACTGGCGTAGAGAATTCCGCCCCACTCCAGTTGCAGCGGCGTGCACAGGCCGATGACGGCTGCGGCGATCGCGTGCTCCAGGTGTTTGCGCCCGCGCGGCTTTGAAACGGGGTACGGCAACAACGCGGGTGCTGCTTGAGCCGCCATCTATCGCACCGCCATGGAGGACGCGAGGTCCGGTTGCCGCACAAACTGCCAGAAGGCATCGGCGATCCAATCCATCATGGGCGCGGTTAATCCGGGATAGACACCCACCCAGAAGGTGCGGCGCATGACGGCGCCGGTGTTCGCGAGATCTCCGGAGATGCGGAAGTTCACTCCTTGGAACGCCGGCTGGCGCGTCAGATCGCCGGCGAAGAGCATGCGCGTGGCAATGCGGCGGCTTTCCAGGAACTGCACCAGCTCGTTCCGCGTGAAGGGCGCGTTCTCGCGAACGGTGACGGCGAAGCCGAACCAGCTTGGATCGGCGGATTCGGCGGCGCGCGGAAGGATCAGAAACTCTTCCAGGCCGCGGAGCGCCTCGTGCAGCCGGTTCCAGTTGCGCTTACGCGCTTCAATAAAGGCCGGGAGCTTGCGCAACTGCGCCACGCCGACGGCTGCCTGCATATCGGTCAGCTTCAGGTTGTAACCGGCGTGGCTGTAGACGTACTTGTGATCGTAACCGGCCGGAAGGCCGCCCAACTGGCGAGTGAAGCGTTGGCCGCAGGTGTTATCCTTGCCGGTGCCGCACCAGCAATCCCGGCCCCAGTCGCGAAACGATTCGACAATGGTCTTCAGCAGCGGCTGGTCGGTGAGCACGCAGCCGCCCTCGCCCATGGTGATGTGATGAGCGGGATAGAAACTCACGGTAGCCAGATCGCCGAACGATCCGGTTTGACGCCCGCGCCAGGTTGACCCCAACGCGTCGCAGTTATCTTCGATGAGCCACAGGTGGTGGCGGCGCGCCAGCTCCAGGACGCGATCCACATCGAAGGGGTTGCCCAGCGTGTGCGCGAGGATGATGGCGCGGGTGCTCGGCGTGACGGCTTCTGCCAGGCGATCGGGAATGGCGTTGCAGGTGCCGAGCTCGACATCCACGAAGACCGGCACCAGACCATGCTGAATCAGCGGAAAGACGGTGGTGGGAAAAGCGGCGGCCACCGTGAGCACCTCGTCGCCCGGCCGCATACGGCGGTCGCCGAGCTTGGGCGAAGTCAGCGCCGCCACCGCCAGCAGGTTCGCTGACGACCCGGAATTGCACAACACGGCGTGACGCACTCCGACGAAGCGCGCGAATTCATGCTCGAAGCGCGCGGCGTAGCGGCCGCCGGTGAGCCAGAAGTCGAGAGCTGCATCCACCAGGTGCACGAGTTCATCGGCATCGAAGGCGCGGCCGGCGCACGGCACGGGCGTTTCGCCGGGAACGAAGACCTGCTCCGGGAACGCCGCGGCATGATAGCGAACGACATTCTCCAGAAGCTGATCGCGCAGGGCGGCTTTGGTCACGTACTTCTCTCCAACTCTTCGGCCGCGAACAGATACGACCAATGGCGCCGCAGGTTGAATTTGTACAGCATCTTCATCACGCGCACCTCCATGCCGGATGCGGGCGCAACGCCGGCGGCAAGAATCTTGTCCCGCAAGTGGATGCGGTCGCGGATGAGCGCTTCGCTCAGACGGCCGGAACCGGTGATGGAGTCTTCATAAATCCGAAAATCGCCGAGCAGTTTATTGGTGTAGGCGAAGCGGCACCCGGCGAGCACCATGTCCACGACCAGCTCGCCATCCCAGGCGGTGCGGCTGGAGAGGTTGAATCCGGCGGTTCGGAGAAACGCGTCGCGCCGGAAGAACGTGGCCTGCTGCCAGAAGTAGCAGCTCTGGTAAGCGTAGCGGCGCAGGTCAATTCGGTCCGGCGTCCGCCGCCGGACGCTCGGCCGGCCCTGCTGGTCAATGATGCGAATGGCGCCGCACAGCACATCCACTTCGGGATGAGCCTCGAAGTAATGCAGCACGTAGTCCAGTGCTCCCGGGGCGAAGCAGTCATCCGAGTTGAGGTAGCCGAGGATGTCTGCGCTGGTTGCGGCGAAGCCCTTATTTAAACCGTCTGGAGGGCCGTGGTCCGGCTCGAAGATCACGCGGCTGAAACGCCGGCGATGGCGCTCGATGATTCTTCGCGAGCCGTCGGTCGAGCCGGCATCGACGATAACATACTCCAGCCGGTCGGGATCGGCCAAGCTGACCGACTTGATGGCCTGAGCCAGGTATCTCACCTGGTTGTACGAGATGGTGACGATCGCAATCTTCATGCGCTCCAACTCTCCGGGGCGGGCGGCAGAAAGCGCTGCGTAATATAGGTTGGACTGACCGGACGCCGGCGACGTCTCATGGTGCGTAACCACGCTGCCGCCAAGGTGGACGCTAGTGTCCACCGGCCCTGTGTGTGGGCGGCAAACCAGATGCGCGCCTGGTGATACGCGTCGGCGAGCCGCGAGTCGCCCGCATGCGTGATTGATCCTTCGTGGTCGCGGAAGAAGACCAGCGGCTCGGCGACATAGCCGATCTGTTCATAGCGCGCGGCAGTCATCAAATAGAGAAGCAGATCGACGCCGGCTCCGTGTTGTTCGAAGCCGTCAACCGTGGGCGATGGGATACTGAGCCGCAGGCTGCCACGGAGATCACTGACACGAAACAGCGCCGCGCCCGGAGAAACCGGAACACTCGAGCCGATCAGCGCCCGCCGGATGTAGTGGTTGCGTGGAAACGTGCGGGTATGCTGATCGAACCGGTAGGCGAGGCGGCTCGAGCGCGGGTCGGGTCCGATCAGGGCCATGGTGAAAACGAAGGCGACGTGCGGGTCGCGCATCATGGGCAGGGTTTTTTCCAAATAGTAGGACGACAGCACGTCGTCGGAGAAAAGCAGTTTGCCGTAGCGGCCTTGCGCTTCACGAAAGCAGCGTTGCCAGTTGCGCACGGGGCCGATGTTTTCGGCATTGCGAAAGACGCGCACCCGCGAATCGGCGCGGGCAAAGTGCCGGCACACGTCCCAGGTGCCGTCGGTCGAGGCATTGTCGACCACGACGACCTCGAGATCGCGGCAGGTCTGCGCCAGTGCTGATTTGAGGCAATCCGCCACCAAATCGCGCCGGTTGTAAACCGGAACCATGATGCTGACCAGCGGCGCGTTCATGCAGGTGCCTCGGAAAGCCGCGGTTGACGCTTCCAGATGAGTGTTTCCACGGTGAGCTGGTAACTGAGGCTGGTAACGATGTTGGCGGCGGCAAACGACCAGGCGAACTTGGCGAGCGTCAGCCCATGCAGCGCAAACGCGCCGATGAGCGCCACGTTCAACAGAGCGTTGGCGACGTAGAATAGCGTGTTCAGGCCGGGGCGGCCCATGCCGTTGACCAGATGAAAGGGAGCGGGCGAGAGAGCCAGGAAAAAATACGCCAGGGCAAAGACAGGAATCAACGGCGCGACGGAATCCGCCACGGACTTGCCCAGCCAGATGCTCAATAAGGGCCGGGCCAGGATCACGAGAGCGGCGAATCCGGTCAGAGCGGCCAGTGCGCTGCCACCGAGCACGCGCAGGTAGACCTGACGCAGCGAGGTCTTGTCGCGCGAAGCACTCGCCAATGGAAACATGACTTCGCTGGCTGCGTTGACGGCGGCGTGGAGCTTGGAGGGCGCGACCGCAGCCGCCTGGTAGATGGTGACGGCGGCGGGGCCCATGACGAATCCCACGAGAAAGCGCTGGATCTGATACAGGAAGAATCCGGCAACCGAGTTCACCGTGAGCGCCCAGCCGAAACCCAGCATGCGGCGGAAGGCGACCGGGCGCGCGGCGCGCAACTCGATTCCGTGAGCGCGGCACAAACGCAGGCCATCGATCGTGACCAGCGCAAGTACGACGAAGTTCGCGACGATCACCGCGGCCATGGCGCGTGGCAGACCGGCACCGGCGAGGACCCCGGCCGTGGCGCAGCCATAGCAGGAAAGCGAGAACAGCGAAAC